>CAYRMX010000012.1:0-19741 GCA_964425295.1 uncultured Oscillospiraceae bacterium
CAATGAGCGTGTCCCACTTCGCCATCGCGTCGTCGCTCAGTGCGTAGGCGGCGTCCGGCTTGAACATCTCGTTGAGAATGACGTTGCGCGCGTCGTCGCCCGCGCGGTGCGGCATTGCCTGCCAGATCTCGTCGCAGGTGAAGGGCAGGATGGGCGCGTAGAGGCGGGTCATGGCGTCGAGGATGAGGAACAGCGCGGTCTGGGCGCTGCGGCGCTTGAGGCCGTCACGCTCCTCGCAGTAGAGGCGGTCTTTGAGGATGTCAAGATAGAAGCTCGACAGCTCGACGACGCAGAAATCGTTGATCGCGTGGGTCAGGACGTGGAATTCATAGTTATCATACGCCTTGAAGTCCATGTCGAGCAACTCGCAAAGCTTCGTGACCGCCCAGCGGTCGAGCTCGAGCATGTCCTGCGGCGCAACGAGGTCGTCGGCGTTGAATCCGTCGAGGTTGCCGAGGCAGTAGCGGGCGGTGTTGCGGAACTTCAGATAATTCTGGCTGAGCTGCTTGAAGATCTCCTTGGAGCAGCGGACGTCCGCGCGGTAATCCGCCGATGCCGCCCAAAGTCTGACGATATCCGCGCCGAAATCACGGATCAGCTCGGCGGGGTCGACGCCGTTGCCGAGGGACTTGTGCATTGCCTTGCCCTCGCCGTCGACCGTCCAGCCGTGGGTGAGGCACTTTTTGAACGGTGCGCCGCCGTTCAGCGCGCCGACGCTTGTCAGCAGACTCGACTGGAACCAACCGCGATATTGGTCGGCGCCCTCGAAATAGATATCGGCAGGCCAGTTTTCGGGGTGCTCACGGCGCAGGGACGCGATGTGCGTCGAGCCGGAGTCGAACCAGCCGTCGAGGGTGTCCGTTTCCTTTTCAAAGCCGGCGTTCCTGCCGCAGTGCGGGCAGGTCAGCCCCTCGGGGATCAGCTCGGAGGCGTCGTGCGCGAACCAGTAGTTCGAGCCGTGCTCGTCAAAGAGCTTGGAGATATGCGCGATCGTTTCCGGCGTGCAAACGGGCTTGCCGCAGTCCTTGCAGTAGAACACGGGGATCGGCAGACCCCAGCGGCGCTGACGGGAAATGCACCAGTCGGCGCGGTCGCGGATCATGGCGACCATGCGGTCCTTGCCCCACGCGGGAAGCCACTGCACGTCGTCACAGGCGGCGGATGCCGCATCCTTGAAGCTCTCGACGGAGCAGAACCACTGCGGCGTGGCGCGGAAGATAATCGGGCTCTTGCAGCGCCAGCAGTGCGGATAGCTGTGGACGATGTTTTCCGAGGCGAGGAGCATGCCGCTCTCCTTCATATCCGCCAGAATAACGGGGTTGGATTCCTCGGTCTTCATGCCGGCGTACTTGCCGGCGTAGTCGGTGTGGCGGCCGCGGTCATCGACCGGAACGATCAACTCCATGCCGTAGCGACGGCAGGTCTGATAGTCGTCCGCGCCGAAGCCGGGCGCAGTGTGAACGCAGCCCGTGCCGGAGTCCATCGTGACATACTCGGCGTTCAAAAGCCGCGAGGTTTTGTCGAGGAACGGGTGCTTTGCGAGCATATTTTCAAAGAAGCTGCCCGGATGGGTCTCCAGAATTTGGTAGCTCGTGAAACCCGCAACACCCATGACCTTTTCGGCGAGCGCCTCGGCAACGATATACATTTCATCGGAGCAGTCCGGCTTGACGACGGCATACGTCTCGCGCGGGTGGAGGGAAATGCCCATGTTGCCGGGGAGCGTCCAGATCGTCGTCGTCCAGATGACGAAGAACAGCTTGCCGTGGTCGAGGTGCGGGAGTTTTCCGAGGTCGTCGTGCATGGGGAACTTGACGTAAACGGTCGTGCAGGGGTCGTCCTGATACTCGATCTCGGCTTCGGCAAGGGCGGTCTCGTCCTTCGGGCACCAGTAAACGGGCTTCAAGCCCTTGTAGATATAACCCTTGCGGAACATTTCGCCGAACACCTTGACCTCTTCGGCTTCGAAGTGCTTGTCCATCGTGCGGTAGGGGTGTTCCCAGTCGCCCAGCACGCCCAGACGGCGGAAGCCGCTCATCTGACGCTGGATGAAGTCCTCGGCGAACGCCTCGCACGCGGAGCGGAATTCGGTGACGGGCATGCTCTTGTGGTTGAGCTTGTTTTTCTTGATGATCGCAGACTCAATGGGCATGCCGTGGTTGTCCCAGCCCGGGGTGTAGGGCGTGTAGTAGCCGCGCATGGCGTAGGAACGGACGATGAAGTCCTTGAGCGTTTTGTTCAGCGCGTGACCCATGTGGATGTCGCCGTTGGAGAACGGAGGGCCGTCGTGCAGGATGAAGGACGGCTTGCCCTGATTTTTCTCCAGCAGGAGCTTGTAAACATCGATTTTGTTCCAGTGTTCAAGCATCGGCGGCTCGCGCGTGGGCAAGCCCGCCCGCATGGGGAAGTCGGTTTTCGGGGTGATGATCGTGTTTTTATAATCCATGAGTTTGACCTCCAATTGATTTTCGGGGTTTTGGGTTGTTTTCGTGATTGTTTGTAGGGGCACCGCTCTGCGGTGTCCGCGCGGTTCATCGGAATCGGTTCGATGAATCGCAAATTGCCGCCGCCCTACAGTCATAGTACGATCGTTCCTGCATCGGATCGATGTACCTGCAAGGGGTATGCCGCACCCGCAGCCTGCGCCGCAGCGCAAATTCCAATCGTCGGCGAAGCCGACTCCACAACTATTCACTATTCACTAAAAAAGCCGCCCCTGTCCCATCAAGAGACAGAGACGGCGGCTCTGCGGTACCACTCTTGTTCCCCGCGCGGCGCGCAACGCGGCGACACGCAGGACACTCGGCGCGCGGTAACGGGCGCGGGCCGTCGCGCCTTACTGCGGCCGTATCGGTCGGTTCGGGCGGATGCTCCGGAGGGATATCACGGCGCGGGCGCGGCTGTCTTGCACCGAACGGCAGCTCTCTGAACGCGCAAAACGCGGCGGACGTGTCTCCATCATGGCATGCTATGCAGTTTTACAAGGCATTGTTCATCGCCCGCTGCGCGGGGTCAATCCTTGCTCATGTCGTAATTTCTGCCGAATTTCAAATCTTCAAACTTTTTCTGCTTGATAGGCGGGAATTCGGCAAGGGGCTTGTGCGCTTCCGCCCCGGCGGGTGCGTCCCCGATTTCGGGGATCTCCAGCGGCTCGACCTTGCCCGCCATGCCGGCGTTTCCAAGCTCTCCGGCGCTGCCCAGCTCGCCGGCAGGGACGGCGCTGAGGGTCTCTTCGATCTGCATGCCGATCTCGGCGATCAGAGCGTCCGCCTTTTCCTCGGTGGTGGGGGCGGAGGGGGCTTTTTCGAAGTCGAATGCCTGATTTTCCTCTGCGGGACGTTCGGCGGCGCGCGTCTTCGGCAGGTCATGCTTGCGCAGCTCGTCGATCAGCTCAAGCTGACGCTTGATGCGCTTTTCCATGCCGTCGAGGAACTGCGCCGTGGCGGCTTTCGCCGATTCCAGACGGGCGACCTCGTCGTCATACTGCTCGTTGAGCACGGCAGCCTTGCTCCCGGCGGCGGATTCGGCATCGCGCAGCAGCTTGGCACACTTTTTTTCCGTTTCGGCGACCATCTGGTCGCAGGTCTTCTGCGCAGCGAGCAGGGCGTTCTGCATCGAGCCCTCCTGCTTGCGGTATTCTTCCAGCTTTTCGACCAGAATGCGCATTTTGCTCTTCAGGACGGAATTTTCCTTGTACAGCGCGATATAGTCATCGGTCAGCGGTTCGAGCACGTCATCGACGGAATCCATGTCATAGCCGCCGAACAGCGCTTTTTCAAAACTGATCTCCTGGATCTGCTGCGGGGTCATCATAAGTTGTTCAGCTCCTGTCTGTCTTTATGGCTCAGAAATACATTCCGTTCGATTCCAGCTCCTCGACCAGTTCGCCGACGACGTCGACGTTATACGGCGTGATGAGATAGGTCGAAATGGCGACCTTCTTGATCTTTCCGTCGAGGGCATAGGCGCAGCCGGACAGGAAGTCCACAAGCCGACGGGCGACGTCCTTGTTGGTCGATTCCAGATTGAGCACGAGCGCCTGCTTGTCGCGCAGGTGGTCGGCGATCTCGGAGACCTGGTCAAAGCGGTCGGGCTTGACCAGAATGACCTGAAGCTGGGTCGAAGCGCCGATATTCACGACACGACCGGTGGAGCGGGGCGCGGTGTCCGTCGCTGCGGCGGCACGGCCGAAGCTGCGGCGTGCGGGCTGCGGAGCGGCTTCCGGCTCATCGTCAAGCGGCTCGTCGTCATCATAATCATCGTAATCGTCCTCTACCTCGGCGTAGGGGTGGGTCAGCTTTCTGATTTCGTCCATCAGTCCCATAGGGTAAACCTCCGTATGTTTCGAATGATCTCGTTATTTTGTATAGTCGCGCGCGCCGAAGATCGCCGTCCCGACGCGGATCATGGTGCTGCCGCAGGCAATGGCGTCGGCGTAGTCGCCGGTCATTCCCATCGACAAAATTTCCATGCTAATATTATGCGGTTTTTTTGCCATTATGTCAACAGAAATTCTGTGAATTTTCTCGAAAAATCTGCAATTATCCCCGATTTTTTCGCTGACGGGGGGAATCGCCATCAATCCGCGCAGGCGGCAATGCGGAAATTCCGCCAGCTTTTCGACCATCGCGGGAACGTCCTGCGGCGCGAAGCCGGACTTGCTCTCCTCCGCGCCGACGTTGATCTCAAACAGGATGTTCTGCACGATCGCCTGCCGCGCCGCTTCTTTCTCGATGCACTCAAGCAGGGACAGTCGGTCGACCGACTGGATGAGCGCCACGCGCCCGACGACCTGCCGCACCTTGTTCGTCTGCAAATGCCCGATAAAATGCACCGGCGCGCCGTCATAGGCATGCGCCGCAAGCTTCTGCGTCAGCTCCTGCACGCGGTTTTCGCCGCAGCAGTCCACGCCCGCCGCAATCGCCTCGCGCACGCGGTCGGCGTCGTTCATTTTGGTCGCTGCGCACAGCAAAATTTCCGACGGGTCGCGCCCCGCGCGAAGCGCCGCCTCCTCCATGCCCGCACGAATCCGTGCAATGTTTTCCGCGATCATTTTTGCATCACCTTTCCGTTATAAAGCTCGTCCGAGGTCAGAATCAGCTCGTCTCCCGGCCACAAATTGTCCGTATCGCCGCTGTCCCACGCCGCGAGGAAGCTTTCGCCGCACTCATAAAGCAGCGTGACCGGCTTCCACACCGCCCGCGCGCCCTCGAGGACATACACGCCGTCCTCGCCGTCAAGGTGGTAGAGCGCGGTCTTCGGCACGCGCAGCCCTGCATGCGTTTGAAACACGAGATTTGCCGTCTGCCGCCGCAGTGCGGTCACGTTTTGCATTCCCCGCTCGCAGGAAAGCACCGCAAGGCACGCACCGTCCTCCGCCGCGCCGATGCGCTCGATGCGCATGCGCACCTCCCGAAGCGACGGGCGCGCAAAGTCGACGGTCAGACGGTCACCCGCTGCGTACTGCGCGGCGCGCTCGGCGGGAAGCTCCGTGACAAAATACCATTTCTGCCCGAAGATCAGCCGCCCGACGGCGTTTTTCGGCGTCGTAAAGGCGGTCGGGAGGGCGTGGTAGCCCGCGAGCGTCATCGTTTCCAGCGCGGCGGGCGTCAAGACGGTTTCCAGCCCGTCCGCCTGCGCGGAAAAATAGCCCGCGCGCTCGGCAAGCACGGCGCTTGCGCCGTGCTGCGCCGTCCGTTCGAGTTCCTCGATTCGGCGGTCGAGCGCGGCAAGTTGCGCCGTCCCCCGTTCTCCGCCGCGCCACTGTACAAGCGGCGTCAGCGCCGCTGCGGCTGCATGCACCGCGTCAAAATCGCGCCGCGCGGTCTGCTCCGCCATGCGCACAAGCAGCGCCGAAATTTCGCCGTCGAGCGCGGCATCGTCGGCGCAGGAGAGCAGCTTTCGCTGCGACCGCAGGGCGTCGAGCGTCTCGCGCTGCCGCTTCGCTTCCCGCGAGGCATAGCCCGTGACGAGCCGCTGCCCGCCGCCGACCCATTCGCCCTCGCGCAGCTCGCAGACGGCAAACGGCACGTCCGCAGCGATGACGGCTTCTTCACGCACCACAAAGCCGGAGACGGTCAACCCGTCGCCGACTTCGCAGTAGGCGGTCGTTTCGAGCGTATAGCGCTCGCCGCGCAGCAGCGCAGACAGCAGCACATACGCTCCAATCACGACCGCAAGCAGTATGGTGATGAGCTTTAAGTAAGCATCGCCCTGCTTTTTCAGCCCTCCGACGCCTCGGTGCAGGACGCGCACGCCGTCAGCCGGAAACGCGGACGGCCTGCATGGGCACAAGGGTGGAGATCGCGTGCTTGTAGATCATCTGCTGCTTGCCCTCGGAGCTGAGCAGGACAATAAAATTGTCGAAGCCGGTAACGACGCCCTTCATCTGAAAGCCATTCATCAGGAACATGGTCACGGGCGTGTGCTCCTTGCGCACCTCGTTGAGGATGAGATCCTGCAAATTTTCTGTGCTTGCCATATAAGTACCTCTTTCTTGTGTTTTTGGGATACTTATATTGTAGCGGTTCTATTCGTCGAAAACGGCGAGCTTTTGTCGCGCGCAGCGGAAAATTTCGGAAAAATCCGGCGCGTCCGGCAACATCAGCCACTCGACCGCCCCGTTGCGGCGAAACCACGTCCGCTGCCGCTTGGCATACTGCCGCGAGCGGAGCTGGATCTCCGCTTTCGCCGTCTGCGGGTCGACGCCCGGCGCGGCAAGCTCCTTGTAGCCGATCGCCTGCATGCTCGTCGCCGTGGACGGAACGCCGGCGCTCAGCAGCGCCCGCACCTCCCGTTCCAGCCCCGCGGCGAACATCTCCTCCACACGGCAGTCAATGCGCGCCCAAAGCGCCTCTCGGTTTACATAATCCAGACCAATCCAGAGCGGATGATATTTCGGCGGCTGCAAGCGCGTTTCGCGGTCGTGCTCGGTGATGGTCTTGCCCGTTTCCAGATAGACCTCCAGCGCGCGGATGACGCGCTTACGGTTCGACGGGTGAATGCGCGCCGCCGCCTCCGGGTCGACCGCGCGCAGCCGCTCGAAGACGACCTCGATGCCCTGCGTTTCGGCAAGGCGGGTCAGCTCCTCGCGCCGCCCCGTGGCGGGAAAGGGCGCAAACTGCCGCCCGGCGATCAACGAATCGACGTAAAGCCCCGTCCCGCCGACCAGAATGACCGTCTTCCCCCGCGAAAGGATGTCCTGCACGCAGCGGTCGGCGTCGCCGACGTAGCGGCTGACGGAGTAATCTTCGCACGGGTCGAGAAAGTCGAGCATGTGGTGGACGACGCCGCCCATTTCCGCTTTCGTCGGCTTGGCAGTGCCGATGTCCATGCCGCGATAGATCTGCATGGAGTCAAAGGAGACGATCTCGGCATCCAGCGTCTGCGCCAGCGCGACGGAAAGGCGGGTCTTGCCCGTTGCCGTCGGGCCGACGATGCAGACAATGCGCTCCATAGTTGCCTCCGTTTCTTCTGCGGCTCAGCGCAGCCGCTCAAAATACCATGTCAGCAGCAGATCGGCGACCTCGCCGTAGGACTGCACGCCGCTTTCGACCGAAAAGCCCTTGAGATAGGTGTCGTAGACCTCGGTATAGACCGCGCTGGCGGTCTTGTTTTCCAATTTGTCATAGTGCGCGGACGCTGCGGCGCAGTCCGTCAGCAGTTCGCCGCAACAGCCCTGCCAAACCTCGGCAGCGGCGGTGGGGTCTACCCTGTGCAGCGCGTTGTAGCAGTAACGAAAGGCGGAATAGTAGCCCGAATAGCGGAAATCCACCCGTTCGCTCGCCTCGCAGGCGAGATATCCGGCGAAATTCGCCTCGTCCTCGCGCGCAAACGCCATGCGATGCCCGATCTCGTGGCACATCGTAAACGGCAGCGACGCGGAAAAGGTCGTCGTGCTCACGCCGCTTTCACCCGTCAAACAGATAAACACGCCCGTCGTCCCCGTCGCGCCCAGAATCGGGCTGGACAGCAGCTTTTTGACCCGAACGGTCGAGCCGTCGAAGCATTCCATCGTCTGCGCCAGCGTTTCATAGCCGTCGCCCGCCGCGTCTGCCAGTGCGTCAAAGTCGCCGGCGCGCATCACGCCGTTTTCGTCGCGCTCGACCAACGGTGCAGTCGCGTTCGCCATGTCGCGGTAATACATTGCCGCCTCTTTCAGCTCCGCCGCGCTGTACTGCCGCGCGGGCAGCTCCAGACGGCTCTGCATGCTCGGCGCATAGTAGTTCAGCCCCCAGACACCCACAAAGGCAAAGGCAAACACGCACAGCAGAAGCAGCAGACCCGCCAGCCAGCGCACGATCCGTCTGCGCACCAGCGCGCGGATGAGCGTGACCACGAACCAGAGCACCAGCGCCACGACCGCCAGTTCCCACACCGCAAGGGGGAGCACGGACGTCGCCCCCGCCAGAATCCCGAGAATTTGGCGGGAAACCGCCGGATAAAAGGCGAACACCACCGGCGACAGGTATTTTGCCGCCAAGATCATCAGCGCTGTCAGCACCGCAAACGTGCCCGACAGCGTCACTCGCAGGATCGTTTTTGTCATAAAAGCTCCTCAAAAATCAGTTTCCGCCCGTCCCCGCCCGACGGAATGTCTATCGATTGCGCATTGTAGGGTTGGGGCATGCCCCAACCGCGTTGGCATGTTCGTCATGCAGAACACACCCCGAAATTCGAAGCTGCCCCTTGCAGGCATGCCTCCGCTCTACAGATGTTATACGATAGTGCATACTGCGTGTCGATGTGGGCGTCGCCCCCTACAGGACGTTATTCGATAGTGCCCACATCGTCCCGCAACCTGCGCCGCAGCGCTATTTCAAATCGTCCGCGGAGCGGACTCCGCAACGATTCACGCTTCCCTCGTTTCCGACCAGCGTTGTGAGAAGCGCCAGTCCGGTATCGAGCACGCATTCGTCAAAATCAAACTTCGGGCTGTGCAGCGCCTCGCCGCCCGTGCCGAGCAGAAAAAACACCCCCGGTACGCGCCGCTGATACTCC
The DNA here is from genome assembly GCA_964425295.1 of uncultured Oscillospiraceae bacterium. Lineage (GTDB taxonomy): Bacteria > Bacillota > Clostridia > Oscillospirales > Oscillospiraceae > JAZOXB01. The sequence goes on from CAYRMX010000012.1 coordinate 9,001, forward strand.
GAAAAGTCCTCCGTGATCAGCGTCGGCTCGACCTCGACGATCGGGAAACGTTCCCGCGCCGCCGCAAGCAGCGCCGCGTCGTTCGTCACGGCGTAATACCCGTCCGTGCACGACAGCGTAACGCGGCAGCCCGTCTCCGCCTCGACCGCACGGGCAATGTCCTCCAGCCCGTTCCACAGACGGTCAAACTCGGCGTCACCGAAGCAGCGCAGCGACCCCTCCAGCGCCGAGCGGTCACTCACGGCGTTGTTGACCGTGCCGCTGACGAGCTTACCGAAGCGCAGCAGGCACGGCGCGCTCTGCGCCAGAACGTACGCCCGCCGCAGGAATTCCGCCGCCGCGAACAAGGCGTCCGCGCCCTCGCGCCACTGCGCGATGTGGACGCTTCTGCCCGCGATCTCGACGCCGAGCTGCGCCGAGCGCGCCATCATGCCGCCCGCGCGCGCGCCGACCGTTCCCTGCGGCAGCTTCGGCCAGAGGTGCATGCCGTACACGCGCGTAACGTGATATTTTTCAAAAATTCCGGTGTCGCAGATGGCTTTCGCGCCGCCCGATGTCTCCTCCGCCGGTTCAAAAATCAGCAGCACGTTCTGCGCCGCGCGATGCTCCGCCAGCCAATCCGCCAGCCCCAGCACCATCGCCATATGTCCGTCGTGCCCGCAGGCGTGCATCCTGCCCGAATGCTGCGAGGCAAAGGGCAGCCCCGTCGCCTCCGTCACGGGCAGCGCGTCCATGTCGCTGCGAACAGCGACGGTTTCCGCCGTTCCGAAATCAAAATATGCACATAACGCGTCGCCGCAGGGCGAAAACACCTCGCACGGCAGCGCTTCCAGCCGCGCCCGAAGATAGGCGGCAGTCTTCGGCAACGCCCAGTCCACCTCCGGGATACGATGCAGCGCGCGTCGATCCTCCGAAAGCATCCGCGCTCACCTCCTAGCTTTTTCCCTATTTTATCGCAACTCCGCCGTTTTTGCAACCCGGAAAATTTCGGTGCTTGCAATCATTGAAAAAGGATGATAAAATAAGGTGTTATACAATGGCGATTTGTCGGGACAGCCCGACGGTGCCGTGATCTCGGAGGATTCCTATGGAGACAAAAACGACTGTCATTTCGCCCGAACAGCTCCGCCGTCAGCGCGGTTTTTGCGGCGAAATTCGCGAATATTGGGACGCGCAGGGCGTGACGCCCGTCGCGTTCGTCGACACCTACGGCTGCCAGCAGAATGAGGCGGATTCCGAGCGCATTCGCGGCATGCTGGAAGAAGCCGGCTACGGCTTCACCGACACCGAGGAGGGCGCGGACATCATCGTGCTCAACACCTGCGCCATCCGCGAGCACGCCGAGCAGCGCGTGTTCGGTAACGTCGGCGCGCTGGTGCACACCAAGCGCCGCCACCCGCGCCAGAAAATTTTCCTCTGCGGCTGCATGATGGGTCAGCCCGCCGTCTCCGACCGGATCAAGAAGTCCTATCCGCACGTCGACGGTGTGTTTTCCACGCACCACCTGTGGGAATTTCCGGAGCTTCTGCTGCGTGTGCTCAAAACCGGCAAGTGTGTCTTCGCCGTGGAGGACAGCGCCGGCTCGATCGCCGAGGACATCCCCGTTTCGCGCACGAACAAGCTCAAGGCGTGGGTCAGCGTGATGTACGGCTGCAATAATTTCTGCTCGTACTGCATCGTGCCCTATGTGCGCGGGCGCGAGCGCAGCCGTCAGCCGGAGGACATTTTGAACGAATGCCGCGGGCTGATCGCCGCGGGTTACAAAGAGATCACCCTGTTGGGGCAAAACGTCAATTCCTACGGCAAGGACCTCGGTCTGGGCGTCGATTTTGCCGACCTGATGGCGGCGGTCGCGCAGCTTGAGGGCGAGTTCCGCGTGCGTTTCATGACCTCGCACCCCAAGGACGCGAGCAAAAAGCTCTTTGACACCATCGCCAAGTACCCGAAGATCTGCAAGCAGTTCCACCTGCCGTTCCAGTCGGGCAACGACCGCGTCCTCAAGGCGATGAACCGCCACTACGACAGCGCGCAGTATCTTTCGCTGGTCGACTACGGCCGCAGCCTGATGCCGGAGCTGGTGTTGACCAGTGACGTGATCGTCGGTTTCCCCGGCGAAACGGAAGAAGAATTCGAGGATACCGTCAAGCTCATTGAGCGCGTGCGCTATGACGCGCTGTTTACGTTCATTTTCTCGCCGCGCGGCGGCACTCCGGCGGCAAGCATGCCCGACCCGTTCACAAAAGCCGACAAAAATCGGCGCTTTGACCGCCTGTGCGAGGTGCAAAACCGCATTTCCGAGGAAAAGCACCGCGCCTACATCGGCAAGACGCTGCGCGTTCTGGTCGACGGGCGCGACGGTGAGCACCTCACCGCCCGCACCGACGGCGGACGGCTCGTGCGGCTTTCGGGCAGCGACGCGCTGATCGGGCAGTTTTTGGACGTCAAAATCACCGATTGCACCACTTGGAGTCTCACGGGCGAAATCGCGAAAAGTGAATGGTGAATCATGCGGACACCTCGGAGAGGTGTCCCTACAGAAAACCACGACATACACCACGACAACACGAAACGGAGGAAGACATATGGCAGACCTGACGCCGATGATGCGGCAATATCTGGAGATCAAGGAGCAGCGCCCGGACTGCATTCTCTTCTTCCGGTTGGGCGATTTTTACGAAATGTTCGACGAAGACGCCCGCCTCGCCTCCAAGGAGCTGGATCTGACCCTGACCACCCGCGACCGCGGCAAGGAAAAATCGGAGCAGACCCCCATGTGCGGCGTGCCGTACCACTCCGCCGAGAGCTACATCGCCCGTCTGGTCGCCAAGGGCTACAAGGTCGCCATCTGCGAACAGATGGAAGACCCCGCCCTCGCCAAGGGGCTGGTCAAGCGCGACATCACGCGCATCGTCACCCCCGGCACGGTGGTCGAAAGCTCCATGCTCGACGAGAGCCGCAACAACTATTTTGCCTGTGTTTTCGGCGAAAACGGCAGCTACGGTGTCAGCTTTTGTGACATTTCCACCGGCGCATTTTACCTGACACTCTGCGAGGGCGCACAGGCGATTGACCGCGTGATCTCAGAGCTGGGACGTTTTGCCCCGGCGGAGGTGCTGCGCGGCGGCGAAGCGTCGAAATCCGACGAATTGACCGAGGCGCTGCGCGAACGGCTCAACTGCTGCGCCGATCTGGGCGCGGAGACGCTGTTCGACCCGAACGGGACGGCGCAGACCGTCGAGGAGCAGTTCGGCGCCTCCGTGCAGGCGCTCGGCATCGGCGAAAAGCCCGTCCTCTGGCGCAGCGCCGGCGCGCTGCTGCGCACGCTCCGCGAGCTGCAAAAGGTCAGCCTGAGCCATGTGCGCAAGCCGGAATATTACAACGCGGGGCGGTTTTTGGAGCTGGATCTGACCGCGCGGCGCAATCTCGAGCTGACGGAAACGCTGCGCGGCGGCGAAAAACGCGGAAGTCTGCTCTGGGTGCTGGACAAAACGCGCACCGCGATGGGCAGCCGCATGCTGCGCGGCTGGCTGGAAAAGCCGCTGCTCAGTCCGAAGCGCATTTCCATGCGTCTGAACGCCGTGGAGGAACTGACGAACGTGACGCTTACACGCGAGACGCTGCGCGAAACACTCGCGGGCGTGACGGATTTTGAGCGCGTCATGGCGCGCATCGTCACCGGCGCGGCAAACGGGCGCGACCTCGTCGCGCTCGACAACGGCTGCCGCCCGCTGCGCGAGATCAAGGCGGCGATCGCCGATCTGCACGCGCCGATGTTTGACGTTTTACGAGATGAATTGGACGAGCTCACCGACCTGAGCGAGAAAATTTCCGCCGCCGTCGTCGACGAGCCGCCGTTCACCGTCCGCGAGGGCGGGATCATCCGCTCCGGCTACCACGCCGTGCTGGATCGTCTGCGCGACATCGTCTCCGGCGGCAAGAACACGCTCGCGGAGATTGAGGCGTCGGAAAAGGCAAAAACCGGCATCAAAAACCTCCGCGTGGGCTATAACCGCGTCTTCGGCTACTACATTGAGGTCGCCAAGGGGCAGGTCTCGCTCGTGCCGGAGCACTATATCCGCAAGCAGACCCTCACCAACGGCGAACGCTACATCACCGAGGAGCTGAAAACCCTCGAAAGCACCATCCTCACGGCGAAGGATCGCATCACGGCGCTGGAATACGAGCTGTTCAACGACCTGCGGCTTTACCTCGCCGCGCAGGCCGAGCGCGTGCAGCACACGGCACAGGCGGTCGCCTGTCTGGACGTGCTGACGAACTTCGCCGCCCTCGCCGTTAAGCACCGCTACTGCAAGCCGGAAATCGACCTCTCCGGCGAGATCGTCATTGAGGAGGGGCGTCACCCCGTCGTCGAGCAGGTGCTCAAGGACGCACTGTTCGTCCCGAACGACACGCAGCTCGACTGCGAAAACAACCGCGTCGCCATCCTCACCGGCCCGAACATGGCAGGCAAATCGACTTATATGCGGCAGGTCGCGCTGATCGTCCTGATGGCGCAGATCGGCTGCTTCGTCCCGGCGAAGTCGGCGCGCATCGGCATTGTCGACCGCATTTTCACCCGCATCGGCGCTTCGGACGACCTCTCGATGGGCAAATCGACGTTCATGGTCGAAATGACCGAGGTCGCGGAGATCCTGACGCACGCCACGAACCGCAGTCTGCTGATCCTCGACGAGATCGGGCGCGGCACGTCGACTTTTGACGGCATGGCGATCGCCCGCGCGGTTCTGGAATACGCTGCGGACAAAAAACGCCTCGGCGCGAAGACGCTTTTCGCCACACACTACCACGAGCTGACCGACATTGAGCGCGAGCTGTGCGGCGTGAAGAATTATAACATTGCAGTCAAGAAGCGTGCCGGAAGCATCGTCTTCCTGCGCAAGATCGTCCCCGGCGCGGCGGACGACTCCTACGGCGTGGAGGTCGCAAAGCTCGCCGGGCTTCCCGACCGCGTCATCACCCGCGCCCGCGAGCTGCTCAAGGCGCTCGAAAGCGGCGCGCCCGTGCGCACCGTGACCGTCGCAGCGGACGACCAGTTCTCCATCACCAGCATGGAAAACGACGCTCTGCGCCGGAAGCTTGAATCTCTCTCCGTCGAAACCATGACCCCCATCGAGGCAATGAACGCCCTCTTCGAGCTTAAGAAGATGATATGACGCGATACTACCGACCCGATTTGCCCGGTTTGGCAAAAACACTTCGAAAAAACCTGACGCCGTGGGAACGAAAACTTTGGTGTTTGTATCTCCGTAATGTGAACCCTCCTTTTCGTCGTCAGATTGCAATCGGCTCATACATTGTCGATTTTTGCTGCGCGAAGGCACGGCTGATCGTCGAGTTGGACGGCGGCGGACATTACGATGAGGTGCAACGAGAACGCGACGCACAGCGCACGGGTATACCGTGATGCGAATATGCAACTTGGATATCGATCATAATTTTGCGGGCGTTTGCGAGGCGATCGAATGCGCCGTTCAAAGCCGCATTCCCGAGCAGGGGCTTGGCTCCCTTTCTGAGGGAGGCAAGCAGCCTAAGCCACTCCGAAACATTTTCAAAAACCATCCGAGGTGAACACTATGCCGAAAATCGAATGTCTGTCCCCGCACGTTGCCGACCTGATCGCGGCGGGCGAGGTGGTCGAGCGCCCTGCGAGTGCCGCGAAGGAGCTGGTCGAAAACGCCATCGACGCCGGGGCGAAGCACGTCACCGTCGAGCTGCAAAACGGCGGGATGACCTTCCTGCGCGTGACGGACGACGGCTGCGGCATGGAAGCGCAGGACGCCGAAACGGCGTTTTTGCGCCACGCGACGAGCAAGCTGCGCCGTGCGGAGGATCTCGAAGCGATTCACACCCTCGGCTTCCGCGGCGAGGCGCTGGCGGCGATCTCGTCCGTCTCGCGCATCGACCTGCTGACCCGCACCGCCGATTCCGATTTCGGCACGAGCCTCCATCTTGAAGCGGGCGTCGTGACCGAGCGCGGCGAGGCGGGCTGCCCCGTCGGCACGACCATCATCGTCCGCGACCTGTTTTACAACACGCCCGCCCGTCTGAAATTCATGAAGCGTGACAGCGTGGAAGCGTCGGCGCTTCTGTCGACCGTGCAGCGTCTGGCGCTGGCACACCCGGAAGTGTCCGTCCGACTGCTCCGCGACGGCGCCGAGCAGCTCAACACCCCCGGCGACGGCGCACTTCTCAGCGCCATTCACGCCACGCTCGGGCGGCAGACCGCCAAGGAAATGGTCGCCGTGCAAAGCCGCTGGGATAAATATTCTCTGACAGGTTACGTTTCTCTCCCGAACGCCACGCGCGGCACGCGGAGCAACCAGCTTTTCTTCGTCAACGGGCGCAACATCCGCTCGAAGACCATGACCGCCGCGCTGGAAGAGGCATACCGTAATCGCCTGATGGTCGGGCGCTTCCCGTCGTGCGTGCTGTGTCTGCAACTGCCGGAGCATCTGGTCGACGTCAATGTCCATCCGGCAAAAACCGAGGTCAAATTTCTCAACGAGCGCGAGCTGTTCGACTGCGTGCGCTACGGCGTGCAGGGCGCGCTGGACAATGCTTCCGGGCGCGTAACGATGCAGCTTCCGCAGGAGCGCACTGCCACGCCGTGTGCGGAAAGCGCCGCTGTTCTGCACGACAGCGTGGCTGCGCCCCGCGCGACCACCTCATGCGGCGCAAAATCCGGCGGTTTCTACCACCTCTCCGCCGAGGAATTCCGCGCCTATGCGCAGACGCTCCGCGACGCCCCGCGCGCCGCCCCCCGTCCCGCGCAGACACCGCCCGAAACCGTGTCACCCGCGCCGACCTCAAAAAACGCCCCCGATTTTAGCTCTGTAGGTCGGGGGCCTGCCCCCGCCGTTTCCCCTATTCCCGCCGCAGTGTCTGAGCCCATCCCCGATTTTGACCCAGCAGGTCGGGGGCTTGCCCCCGCCGCCGAGCCCGAACAGACCGCCCTCCCGCTGGAAACGGCGGCGTTTCGCGTGGTCGGCGAGGTGCTCGACACCTACATCGTCGTCGAGCAGGAGGACACCGTCCTGCTCATCGACAAGCACGCGGCGCATGAGCGCGTGCTCTTTGAAAAACTGCGCGCGTCGCAGGAGCCGATCATGCCGCAGCTTTTGCTTTCGCCGCTGCTGTTCGAGCCGGAGCGCGAGGAATGCGCCGTCCTGCTGGAAAACGAGACGCTGCTGCGCGAGCTGGGCTATGAGCTGTCCGACTACGGCGACGGCGTCCTCGCCGTGCGCCAGATTCCGTCGGAGCTTGCGCCGGAACAGGCGGCTGCCACGCTCAGCGCCCTTGCCGCCGACCTCATAAACGGCAAGCGTCTTGATTCGACCGCTCTGCGCGACCGCCTGCTGCACACGACCGCGTGCAAGGCGGCAATCAAAGGCGGCTGGCACACCGACACCCGCGAGCGCGAGGCGCTGGTGCGCGAGGTGCTTTCGCGGGAAGATCTCAAATACTGCCCGCACGGTCGCCCCATCTGCATCATCCTGACCGCCTCCCAGCTCGAACGCCAGTTCAAGCGTGCCTGACGCCGCGATTGACCGGCGAAGCGTGAATCGCTGCGATGTCGCCCGCGCCGACGAATTGTAATTTGCGCTGCGGCGCGAGTTGCGGGACAATGTAGGCACTATCGATATCGCGCACGCTCATCGCTCCCTCTGACGAGGGGAGCTCGGGGTGCGCAGCAGAATCGATCGTCCCGGTGCAAAAACCGCATATTTCGCCTGTAGGGCGGCACGCCGCCGTGTGCAGATACGATTGAACATGATATTCCACGGAAAACGGACGCTGTGCTGTTTTCCGCGTTTGTGCGTGCGGGCGCACACCCGTCGCCGCGGTGATTCGCGGCAATTCCCGCAAAATCGCCCCGTCCCCGCGCTGCGGGAGCGGCACGCAGCCCATTTGTTTCGCGTTATGCGACAGAACGGAGGTCTTTGTGGAACAGCTTCTCAACATTTTGCACGCGCTGCCGGATTACGCTCGGCTGCGCACCGCGATTGAAAAAAGCCAGTCGGTCGGCGTTTCCGGCGCGGCGCAGATCAACCGCTCGCACCTGATCGCGTCGCTTCTGCACGACAGCGGTCGCCCTGCGCTCGTCCTGTGCCAGGACGAGCTGGCACTGCGCCGCACGCAGTCGGAACTGAGCGCCTTTCTCGGCGTCGAACCGGCGGTGCTTCCATCGCGTGACCTGACATTTTACGACGTTTCCGCCACCTCGCGCGGTTGGGAGCACAAGCGTCTGCGCCAGCTCTACGACCTCGCGCGCGGCGAGACGAAGCTCCTGCTGACAACGTGGGAGGCGTTTTCCCTGCGGACGCTGCCGCGCGCGCAGCTCTTTTCGTGCGCTCTGCGGCTCAAGCCCGGCGCGCAGATCGCGCCGGAAACGCTCGCTGAAAAGCTCGTCCGCAGCGGCTATTCGCGCAGCACGCTCGTCGAGGGCGTCGGGCAGTTCACCGTCCGCGGCGGCATTTTAGACGTCTTTTCTCCCGCCTGCGAAAACCCCGTCCGCATCGAATTTTTCGGCGACGAGATCGACGCGATGGGCTTTTTCGACACCGTGACGCAGCGCCGCACGGAAAACGCCGACGAGGTCGTTCTCCTGCCGGTGAGCGAAACGCTGCCCTCGCTGCACCCCGACGGCATTGAGGGGCTTGCCGCCGATTTGGACGCCCTGCAAGCCAGAATCCGCCGTCGCCGCACCCCGAACGAGGCGCTCCTGCGCACCCTCACCGCCGACACCGTGGCGCTGCGCGCGGGCGTGAGCTTTGCCACCGCCGACCGCTACATGGCGCTGATCTACCCCGAATTCGCCTGCGCCGCCGACTATCTTCCGGCGGAAACGGCGGTCTTCTTCTGCGACCACGGCAACCTCCGTCGCGCCGCCACGCGCCGCACCGAGGAGGAAGGCATGATGCTCGACAGTCTGCTGCAATCGGGCATTCTCTGCGGCGAGCTGTGCGAATTTTCCGCCGATTGGGAGGACGTTTGCGACACATTACAAAACCGCCCCGCGGTTTTCCTCGACTCCTTCCTCGCCGCATCCTATCCCCGCGCCCTCCAGCCGAAGACGCTCGTCAGCATCACCGCCAAGCAACTTCCGTCCTACGGCGGCAACCTCGACGCAGCGGTCACTGACCTCACGTTCTATCAGAAAAACGACTTTTCCGCCCTCGTTTTATGCGGCAACCGCCGCCGCGGCGAGATTCTTGCACAGCTCCTGCGCGAAAAGAATCTCTCGGCGTTCCTCGCCTTTCCGCTGACGTCGCTGCCGAAGCCGGGGCAAATTCTCCTGACCGACGGCGCGCTGCCGAACGGCATGGAATACCCCGACATCCGCTTCGCCGTTCTCACCGAGGGGCAATTGCTGGCGCAAACCGCACAAAAACCGCGCAAAAAGCGTCAAAAAGCCTCAAATCGCCAAAAGCTCGACTCTTTTACCGATCTCAGCCCCGGCGACCTGATCGTCCACGAATACCACGGCATCGGCCGCTATCTGTGCATGGAGCAGATGAAGATCGACGGCGCGGTCAAGGATTACGTCAAAATCGCCTATCAGGGCAGCGACACGCTCTACGTCCCCGCGACCCAGCTCGACCTGATCTCCAAATACATCGGCGGCGGCGAGGACGCCCCCGTCAAGCTCAACAAACTCGGCGGCGACCAGTGGCAAAAAGCAAAGACCCGCGCCAAAGCCGCGGCAAAAGATCTTGCCGCCGGCTTGATTCAGCTCTACGCCGAGCGCAAGCGCCGCATGGGCTACGCCTTTGCCGCCGACTCGCCGTGGCAGGCGGAGTTCGAGCAGAACTTCCCCTACGCCGAGACGGACGACCAGTTACGCTGTATTGAGGAGATCAAAAACGATATGGAATCGCCCCAGCCGATGGATCGTCTGCTCTGCGGCGACGTCGGCTTCGGCAAAACGGAGGTCGCCCTGCGCGCGGCAATGAAAGCGGTGCTCGACGGCAAGCAGGTAGCGATTCTCGTCCCGACGACCGTCCTCGCCCAGCAGCATTTCACCACCGCGACCGCCCGTTTTCGCGGCTTCCCTGTGAACATCGGCGTTCTTTCGCGCTTCAGCACGCCCGCCCAGCAGCGCAAAACGCTCTCCGCGCTTCGCGCCGGCACGCTCGACATCATCGTCGGCACGCACAAGCTGCTGCAAAAGGAGATCGAATTCCACGACCTCGGGCTGCTGATCGTCGACGAGGAGCAGCGCTTCGGCGTGACGCACAAGGAGCGCCTGAAGGAGCTTTCGCGCGGCGTCGACGTCCTGACCCTCTCCGCGACGCCCATCCCGCGCACACTGAACATGGCGCTGTCCGGCATTCGCGACATGTCCACCCTCGAAGAGCCGCCGCACGACCGCTACCCGGTGCAGACCTTTGTTCTCGAATACGCCGAGCCGGTGCTCGTGGACGCCATGCGGCGCGAGGTGGAGCGCGGCGGGCAAGTCTATTTCCTGCACAACCGCACCGAATCCATCGCGCAGTGCGCCGCCCGCATCAAAAACGCCCTGCCCGACGTTGAAATCGGCATCGCGCACGGCAAAATGAGCGAGGATGAGCTGAGCGACATTATGCAGCGCATGGCAGACGGCGAGGTGCAAATTCTCGTCTGCACGACCATCATTGAAACGGGCATCGACATTCCGAACGTCAACACCCTCATCATTGAAGACGCCGACAAGCTCGGCTTGGCACAGCTCCACCAGATC
>CAYRMX010000013.1:0-18413 GCA_964425295.1 uncultured Oscillospiraceae bacterium
GCGGGTCAGAAACATCTTCATCTGCTCGCGGGTCGTGTTCTGCGCCTCGTCGAGGATGATGAAGCTGTCGTCCAGCGTCCGGCCGCGCATATATGCCAGCGGCGCGACCTCGATGTTGCCGCGTTCGAGATATTTTTGATACGTCTCCGCACCGAGCATGTCATACAGCGCGTCATACAGCGGGCGCAGATAGGGGTCGACCTTATTTTGCAGGTCGCCGGGCAGGAAGCCCAGCCGTTCCCCCGCTTCGACCGCCGGCCGCGTCAGAATGATGCGGTTAACGGTCTTCTCGCGGAACGCCGCCACCGCCGCCGCCACCGCCAGATAGGTTTTTCCCGTACCGGCAGGGCCGACGCCGATGGTGACGGTGTTCTTCCGAATGGCTTTCATGTATCGCTGCTGACCGAGGGTCTTTGCCTTGATGGGCTTGCCCTTTGCCGTGATGCAGACAACGTCCTTCGCCATGTCGCCGATCTTGTCGTCGTTTCCGGTGGAAACAAGGTCGATCAGGTAGCGCACTTTCTGCTCGTCGATCGTCTCTCCTTTGGCGGCAAGGGTCAAAAGGCCCTCGATGGCACGCGCGCCGCGGTCTGCAGCTTCCTCCTCGCCGCTTACCTTCAGCTCCGTCCCACGGTTCGTGATCTTCACGCCGTAGGTCTGTTCAATGCGCTTGATGTTCTCGTCAAACGAGCCGAACACATTGATGATCTGTTCGATTCGTTCGGCATTGATGATCCGTTCACTCATGCTGTTCTCCTTTGAAGATCGCCTCCGCCGGAACAAGGCGGGCGATCATTTCCGTGCAGGTGCTCTCTGCCGTGAGGGTATACCGTTCGCCGCTTTCTTGCAGGGTCGCTTCCGTCGAAACGATACGCCCGGCAACCATTGACTCAAGAGCCAGGCGCTCATAGGCTGCGGAAAGCGTCTGCTCCGCCCACGTTTTGTCCACGTCGCACGCGACCGGCTCGTATTCCCGATAGATTTCCGTTTCCAGCGTGAGCGGAAACGAATAGCCCGGCAGGGTCAAATTCTTCACGCTTATCATTTTATCACAATCGGTATCCAAAATTCCACTGTTTCCGCAGATTTTTATTCTTTTTCTTCCGACGATCAGTGTTGTACGCGTCCATTCGCGCCCGGTATAGCGTTTTTGCACGGTTTGCGCAGGCATGACAAGCATCATTTTGTGCCACGTCTGCCCATAGATCTCCGCCTGCGCGCAGACCGCCCGCAGATAGATTCCCTGATCTTCAAAGCCGGAGACGAGCATCTGCCCCGCCCTCACGGTATCGCCGACGCTGCAAAGGCGCATTCCCTCGAGCACTGAAACATCCGTCAGCACACCGTCGCGGGCAGCGACGATGTGCGCGGCAGAATAGTCCGGCGCTTCCGACGCGGCAAATCGCCGCTCCGCGACGAGGACGCTGAGCTTCCCTCCGCTGCGGTTGACGGCGATCCACGAAAGCTGCGGCAGACGGTTGAGCAGCGGATTTCGTACCTGCTTATAAGGAATTCCCGCCGCCCACGTTCCGCAGCGTATGCCCTCCTCCTCAAGCGCCCGGAGAATGGTCTGCGTATGCACCGTTTCGTTTCCCCGCACCTCAATGACCCAGACGAACGACGGAAGAAAAAAGCTCGCACCGAGCGAGGCAAGCAGCCCCAGCAGCAGCATCGGGCGACGCAGAAGCTTCCCGAGGTCTTTCCGCAGACCGCGCCGGTACAGCCGCTCGACCTCGCACCCGCAGCGCAAGGCAATGCTCTCAGCGCGTCGCGCGTCACGCGGGAGAACGCAGAGGCCGTAATGCAGCTCGTCTTCCTTTTCAATACTCCAAAATTCCACGCCCGCGCGGGTCAGAGCGTTCAGGCAGCGCTCGGGCGACGCCCCCGTCAGACGCAGCCGTACCTCTCCGCGAAGATATGCGATCACACCCATCATTCCAGCTCCAACGCGCGGATGTTCCCGCGAAGCTCGATCATCCGCCGCGTCATGCGCGCGATCGTCAACCCCGCACCGTGTACCGTGACCGTCCCGCGACGGACGGCGATCTTCACAAGATCATCCGTATATTCCACGATGCCCCGATGGTTTTCCACGCAGACGCTTCGCCTTGCACGCACGCAAATCAGCGGCGCATCCGACACCGTTTCCGCCGGCACGCCGAGGCGTTCACCGACCGTAAAGCGTTTTTCCTTTTTCATCCCATCACCCGAAAACATTCTATGCGCAAAGGGTGCATTCTTTCCGCCCGGCGCATATATTCTACGGGTGATTTTTTGTGAAACGGCTTGGATGGTTTTACGGTCTTCTTTTTTTGATCGCGTTGGGACTGATCGTCTTCCCCGCGCAGGCGGCGTCGGGCGCGGCGGAGGGGCTGCGGATGTGCGGCACGGCGGTCATTCCGGCGCTCCTCCCCTTTTTTCTGCTCACACGGCTGTTTTTGGCACTTCTGCCGCCGATTCGGCTCGGAACACGGGTGGAAGCTGCGTTTGAACGGCTGTTCGGCGTCAGCGGCGCATGTGTTCCCGCCGTGCTTTTGAGCATGCTCGGCGGCTATCCCGTCGGCGTTTCGAGCGTGACGGCGCTCTATGAAACCGGTGCGGTCACGAAGCGGGATGCGCAGCGCGCCCTGCGCTTTTGCAACAACTCCGGCCCGGCGTTTTTTGTCGGCGTCGTCGGGGCAAACGTCCTCGGAAGCGTCCGAGGCGGTCTTGTGCTCTATGCCCTGCACATCCTCGCCGCTCTGTTGGTCGGCGCTTTTTTCGCAGAGCCGGCGCATACCACCGTCCTACGCCGTATGCCGCCCGCCGCGCGCCCCACCGTTTCCGAGGCGTTTCAGGCAGCGGTCAGCGGGGCATGCACCGCGCTTTTGCACGTCTGCACGCTCGTCATTCTCTTTTCCGTCCTGCTGCGGCTGCTCGACGCGGTGGGTTTCTTCCGCGTGCTTTCCCTGCTTCCGCTCGGCTTGACGGCGCAGGAGCAGCATGCACTCGCGAGCGGCGTTTTGGAACTGTCGAACGGTGTCGTCCGCCTCTGCGGGAGCACACACGCCTTTGTTCTGAGCGCAGGCTTCATGGGCTGGGGTGGACTGTGCGTCCATATGCAGGCGATGAGCCTGTGGCAGTCCGCCCGTCTGCGTCCGAGCGGTTATTTTTCCGCCAAGCTTCTGCACGGTCTGCTTTCCGCCGTACTTGCCGCGGCGTATGCGCAAGAAACGGCGGCAAGTGCCGTCTGTGCCGCTGCGCTGTGCGCGATTTGCCTGATTTTCCCGCGTATTCGGCAAAAAAGGGGTGGAAATCCGCGTCACCTTGCGGTATAATAGACGCAAAGAATCCATACGCGCAACAAAACGAGGTGACGGGAATGCTGTTTCGGAAGAAAATCGAAAAACGCTGTTCTTACTGCGCACGCGCCGGAAAGATCGACGATGAAACATATCTCTGCCCGAAAAAGGGCGTCGTCGCCGCCGACGGCAAGTGCCGAAAATTCCAATACGACCCGCTCAAGCGCGTCCCCGTGCGCGCAAAGCCCACGGATTTCACGCAATACGACGACGTTGATTTTTCCCTGTAAATCAAAAGCAGACGACAAATTGTCGTCTGCTTTTCTTATTGTCGTCGGGCGAGGTAGTAGTCATCCGCCTGGCGGAAATAGGGGCAGACGCCCTTTTTCTGCGTTTGGATGCAATACCACTCGTCTTCGTCGATGTCCTGCGTGCAGTAGTATTCGTCCTCTTCCTCGTCGTAGTTATAGTGCCAGCAATCCTCGCAATTCGGCATCAGCGGAACACCTCCATGTGCTCGTCGAACACCTCAACGCGGCGACAGCGGGCAAAGTCGGGCTTGCAATGCGGGAGATAGCGCTCGATCGCCGAGATCAGCAGCATCGGGTTGAGCGACGGATTCTGCGCCGCGATCACGCAGTCCATCGTCAGTCCGTCGTCCGTCGGCGTCATGGTAATGCGCCGAATCAGCGGGCGAATGTCCGCCTCCTCCATACCGCGCTTTGTCCGCTTTTCCACAACGAGCGTCTCGCGGGAAAACAGCTCGGACAACGCGTTCTCCAACCCCTGTGGCAGTCCGCCGTCATATACAAGCGTGAGCCGCACCTGCAAATCGGTCAAAAGCTTTGCCTTTCGTTCGCTCTCGTAGACCGAACGAACGCGCACGCCCTCGGGCAGGACGGCGTTCATCTGTTCCGGCGTGATCTTCAGCGCGGTGTCCAGCTCATATTCCATGATCTCGCAGACGCTCTCCATGCCGACGCTCAGCGGAAGCAGCATGGAAACGTAGGCATGCGGCGTATAGCCCTGTGAATGGTGAAGGAGCACACCCGCGCGGCGAAATGCACGCTGCATCAGGCGCATGGTGTCCAGATGGGACATCCAGATCGCCGTTCCGGTCTTTTCAAACAGCATCCTACGCATCGCATTTTCCTCCGTTCAAGAGGCAGCTCGCCCCGCAGCCGCCGCATTGGGTGCGGCAGTCGGGCGTGGTTTCGCTGCGGTAGGCACGCGCCAGCTCTTTTTTGAGAAACGCCGTGCTCACGCCGTCGGATATCGTCTCCCACGGAAGCCGCTCGTCCTCGGCATAGCCGCGCACAGTGTAAAAATCCGGGTCGACGCCACAGGCGTCAAAGGCGTCGAGCCACGTCTGATAGGAAAAATATTCGTCCCAGCCGTCGAGCCGCGCGCCACGGTTGACGGCTTCTTCCAGCACCGCGCCGAGGCGGCGGTCGCCCCGCGCCAGAACAGCTTCAAGACGGCTGAGATCGGCCGCGTGCCATTTGTATTCAATACTTTTCGACGGCATGTGCTCCTTGAGCAGTCGCGCGCGGCGCAGATATTCCTCCGGCGTGATCTGCTTTTCCCACTGGAACGGCGTGAACGGCTTCGGCACGAAGAACGCCGTCGCCACATGGATGCGCACGCCGCGCTTTTTGTTGCTCGCGTGCTCGCGCCACGTTTTGAGGATTTTATAGACCAGCTCCGCGATGCCCAGCACGTCTTCGTCCGTTTCCGTCGGAAGTCCGAGCATGAAATAGAGCTTGACGTTGTTCCAGCCGCCGCTGAACGCGATGGCGCAGGTTTGCAGAATTTCTTCCTCGGTCACGTTTTTATTGATCGCGTCACGCAGACGCTGCGTGCCCGCCTCGGGCGCAAAGGTCAGCCCGCTCTTGCGCACCTGCTGCAATTTCAGCATCAGCTCGCGCGAGAAATTGTCCGCGCGCAGCGACGGCAGCGACAGATTGATCTTGCGCGGCGTGCAATAGTCGAGCATGTCGGAGGCAAGCTCCGGCAGGTATTTATAATCCGAGGTTGAAAGGCTTGACAGCGTGATCTCGTGGCAACCGGAATTTTCCAGCGATTCGACCGCCTGACGGCAGAGCACGGACGCCGAGCGCGGGCGTACCGGGCGGTAAGTAAAGCCGGCCTGACAGAAGCGGCAGCCGCGGATGCAACCGCGCATGACTTCCAGATTTGAGCGGTCATGGACGATCTCCGTGTTCGGCACGATGATGTCCGTCGGATAGAGCGCGTCGTCGAGGTGCTGGACGATGCGCTTGGTCACCCGCTGCGGCGCGCCGTCAAGCGCCTTGATCTCCGCCAGTGTGCCGTCGGAATGGTAAGTATGCTCGTAAAGCGACGGAACATAAACGCCCTCAATATGGCTCACGGCTTGCAGAAATACCGATTTTGACCAGCTTTCGCGCTTTGCCGTGCGGTAAAGCGTCAGAATTTCCGGCGTCATCTCCTCGCCCTCGCCGATACAGAAAAAGTCGACAAAATCCGCCAGCGGCTCGGGGTTATACATGCACGCCCCGCCGGCGAAGACCATGTGCTCCAAGCCCGTCCGCTCCGCTGCGCGCATCGGGATATGCGCCAGACGCAGCATGTTCAAAACGTTCGTGTAGCTCATTTCGTAGCCGATGGTAAAGGCGATCAGGTCGAATTTTGTCAGCGCGTCGCCGCTTTCGAGGGCATAGAGTGGGATGTCGTTTTCGCGCATTGCCGCTTCCATGTCGCCCCACGGGGTAAAGACCCGCTCGCACCAGACACCCTGCATGCGGTTCATGACCGCATAGAGAATGCGCATGCCGAGATTCGACATGCCGATCTCGTAGGTGTCCGGGAAGCAGAATGCGACGCGCAAATCGACCTCCGACAGGTTTTTCACGGTTTGATGGTATTCCCCACCGACGTAACGCGCAGGCTTCTGCACCGTCGGGAGGATTCGTTCCAGCTTTTCTATCATGTTTTTTCCGTTAAGCTCCCAAGATATTGACCGTATTCGGTCATTTTCAGTTCTTCCGCGAGGCGCAAAAGCTGTTCATCGGAGATGAAGCCCTGCTCCCACGCGATCTCCTCCGGGCAGGCGATGTAAAGCCCCTGCCGCGACTGCACCGCCTCGACATACTGCGCGGCGTTGAGCATGCCCTCCGGCGTGCCGGTGTCGAGCCACGCCATGCCCCGCGCCATCAGCTCCACATGCAGCTCACCCCGGCGCAGATACGCCTCGTTGAGCGCCGTGATTTCCAATTCGCCGCGCGCCGAGGGCGTGAGCGTTTTGGCAAGCGGAACTGCCTTTTCGTCATAGAAATACAGTCCCGGAACGGCATAGCGCGACTTTGGCTGCTTCGGCTTTTCTTCGATGGAGACAACACGGTTCTCCGCGTCGAACTCGACCACGCCGTAGTCGCTCGGATTTTTGACCGGGTAGCCGAAGACGGTTGCACCCGTTTCGCGGGCGGCGGCGGTTGCCAGCAGCGACTTCAGCTCCGAGCCGTAAAAGAGGTTGTCCCCCAGCACGAGACAGCAGCGCTCACCGCCGATGAATTTCTCGGCGATCAGAAATGCGTCGGCAATGCCGCGCGGCACATGCTGCACGCCGTATTCGATCCGCACACCGAACTGCGAGCCGTCGCCGAGGAGTCGGCGGTACGCCTCCACGTCCGGCGGCGCGGTGATGACCATGATCTCGCGGATGCCCGCCGTCAGCAGAACGGACAGCGGATAATAAATCATGGGCTTGTCATAGATCGGGATGAGCGGCTTGGAGACTGCCTTGGTCATGGGATAAAGACGGCTGCCCTTTCCGCCGGCAAGGACGATTCCTTTCATCTGAAACCTCCGTAACTGTCGGTCATCGACCCGTATTATGATATATCCGTTTTACAATCAACCGGAGCAGGGGGAGCTGCTCCGGCTGTGATTTACTGTTCTGTTTTGCTCTGTACGATGAAATTCCAACTGTCGCGGCACATTTCCTCAATGCTTTTTTCCGCTTTCCAGCCGAGCAGACGCTCTGCCTTTTCCGCGTTGGCATAGACCCGCGCAAGGTCGCCGTCACGCCGCGCGCCGATCACATACGGCACGGACACGCCCGCCGCCTTTTCAAACGCATGCACCAGCTCCAAAACGCTCACGCCGCTGCCCGTGCCGAGGTTGACCGCCTCCGCGCCGGCGTGCGACGCGGAATAGTCGAGGGCTTTCAGGTGTCCCTTCGCCAGATCGACCACATGGAGATAGTCGCGCAGGCAGGTGCCGTCGGGCGTGTCATAATCGTCGCCGAAGATCGTGAGCTGCGGGAGCTGCTTTGCCGCAACGCGGGCGACATAGGGCATCAGATTGTTCGGAATGCCGTTCGGGTCGTCGCCGAGCAGACCGGATTCGTGCGCGCCGATGGGGTTAAAATAGCGCAGAAGAACGGCGGAAAAATCGGGATTCGCGGTCGTATAGTGGCGCAGAATCTGCTCAATCATCAGCTTTGTCCAGCCGTAGGGATTGGTGGCAACGTGCGCGGGCATCTCCTCAACATACGGCACTGGATTCTGCGGCCCATAAACCGTCGCGGATGAGGAAAAGACCAGCCGCTTGCAGCCGAATTCCGCCATGACCTCAAGCAGTGACATTGTTGAATCGAGGTTGTTGCGGTAATAAGCCAGCGGAATGCGGCAGCTTTCGCCGACCGCCTTGTACCCCGCAAAGTGGATCACCGCGTCAATTTTGTGCGCGGAAAAGATCTCGCGCAGCGCGCCCGCATCGCAGACGTTCACGCGATAAAATGCCGGGCGGCGTCCCGTAATGCGCTCGATACGGTCGAGCACGTCGCTTCTCGCGTTGGAAAGGTCGTCGGCAATGACGACCTCCGCCCCCGTTTGAAGCAGCTCCACACAGGTATGGCTTCCGATATAGCCCAGTCCGCCGGTTACAAAAACGGTCATGATGCATCACTCCGATCGCAGTTTTCTTTTATTATAAATCCGCACAGGCGGGTTGTCAAGTGTCGCCCGACGGTCGTTTCCGTCTCAA
This sequence comes from uncultured Oscillospiraceae bacterium, assembly GCA_964425295.1. GTDB lineage: Bacteria > Bacillota > Clostridia > Oscillospirales > Oscillospiraceae > JAZOXB01. The sequence continues at coordinate 8,310 of CAYRMX010000013.1, forward strand.
AAGGCGCGCGCCAGCGCGCGCAGCGTGTCGGCGGCGGCGCGGAGCTGAATTCTGCGCACCTCCTGCGGCATGCGCTTGAGCTCCGAGATCGGCTCGATGTTCAAAACGCCTCGGAATCCCACCTCGCGCAGCGCAGAGAACACCTCGTCCCACGCAATGCGCCCATAGCCGGGGAAGAGGTGCAGATCTTCGAAGATCGGGGCGATTTTTCCGTAATTGTCGTTCAGATGGACCGTCCCAAGCGCGTTGCCGAAGGCGCGGATCATGGCCGGAATGTCCTGCCCGGCGATGTTTGCGTGTCCGGTGTCAAGGCAAAGGCGGACGTGCGGGTCGGAAAGGTCGCACACCAGGCGGAGCATGTCGTCTGCCGTGGTGTAAGGATAGGGCAGGTCGCCCGAAAGCTGGACGTGGTGCGAGTCAAAGGTGTTTTCCGGATGGAGCGTGACCCCGTATTCCCGCGCGACGGGCAGAAGATCCGTGAACCAGCGCACGTTCCATTCGTGAATGCGCTCGCGCATGGCAAGCGAGTCCACCCGCTTAAACTGGCGGACGGGATGGAAAATGAGGTTGTCGCAGCCGAGGATTCGGCTCGCCTCGATGACGTGCTCAAACAGCTCCCACGGCGCTTCGTAGTGAAAATCCTCCGGGATATCCTGACTCCACGGAGCATGCGCCTGTGTGATGGGAAGCCCCAGTTTCTCCGACGCTTCGCGCACATGGCGGCACCACGCCCGCCAATCGTCCCGCAGCATCGGCGCGTCCGGTGTGCGGGAATAGGTACTCAAGGGAAAATCCAGCGCGTCAAACCCGGCGTCACGCACCAGACGCATTGCCTCCTCCATCGGCATTGCCGTGCAGAAGCTTGCCATCGCGCTGCTGATTCGTTCGTTCATATTGTTCTCCTGTTGCCCGAATTCGTGGACAAAGCGGGAATATTCTCCCGCTTTGCTTGACATTTTATACAAATGAGTATATCATTTTCTTATCTCTTTGTCAATTTCGCATGGGAGGGAATCCATGAAATATTACCACTCGGCGCGCCGATTCCTGCGTCAGCTTTCGTCCTATCAAATCCCGCTGTACGCCGCGAACGCCTCATTTTATATCATTCTTTCGTTTTTTCCCAGCGTCATGCTGACAGTGAGTCTGCTACCCTTTTTCGGCTTTTCCTCCGACGACCTGCTCGCCGCCATCGGCGCACTCGTGCCGGAGATCGTCATGCCGCTCATGCAGCGTATCGTCTCCGACGTCAGCTTGAACAGCACCGGCGCGCTGCTTTCCGCCTCCGCGCTGGTTGCGATCTGGTCGTCGTCGCGCGGCGTTTACTGCATTCAGCTCGGTCTGAACGCCATCAACGGTGTGCGCGAAAGCCGTTCGTTTCTCCACCGCCGCCTGTTGAGCATGATCTACATGGTCTTCCTGATCGCAGCGCTGATTTTGACGCTCGTGCTGCACGGCTTCGGGCAGGAGCTTGCCGCCTTTTTTGCGAAGCAGGACATTCCCATTTTGCAGATTCTTGCCGATCTGCTGCAATTCCGCGGACTGATTTTGCTGGTGCTGCTGACGGTGCTCTTCACCGCCATGCTCACCGTCTTCCCCAACTGCAAGCTCTCCGTCCGCCGCACTATCCCAGGCGCAGCGCTCGCGGCACTCGGCTGGCTGGTCTTCACGATGGTCTATTCGCTCTATATGCGCGTTTCGGGTTCGTATTCCGTCCTTTACGGAAGCCTGTCCATCATTGCCATCGGCATGCTGTGGCTGTATATCTGTATTTCCATCCTGTTCTACGGCAGCGTCTTCAATCTGCTCCTTGAACGAAAAACCCTTGAACGATAAAAAATGGCTGCGTTTCCGCAGCCATTTTCGTTTACTTTCTGTCGAAAGACATGCAGTCGGTGCACTGCTTGACGGTCGGGTCTGCTTCGTGCGTGCCGACCTGAATGCTGTCGAGTGAGCAGTAATCCTCGCCGGCGCAGTGGTGCTTGCACTGCGTAACCGTGCATCTGATCGCACGGTTCGCGCCGCAATGACAATCCATGCTTCTGACCTCCTTTTCATGATGTCTCTCATAGTCTTGGCAGGAGGAATGTCGCTTATTTCAGGAAAGATTTGACATTCGACGCAAAACAGCCTATAATATTTTCAAACAAACCTTGCTCCCGGTGGTCGGAGTTCCGCCGGGCTGTGATTTATTCTATGCTTCGGAGGTTACGAATGATTAAAGTTTCTCCCTCGATTTTGTCGGCAGATTTTGCCAATTTGGAGCGCGATATCCGCGGTCTGAAAGAGGTCGGCGTTGATTATATCCACGTCGACGTCATGGACGGGCAGTTTGTCCCGAACATGTCCATCGGCATGCCCGTGGTCGCCGCCATTCGCCGCGTGACCGATCTTCCGCTGGACGTACATCTGATGATCGACCGTCCGCTGCGCTATGTTGAGCAGTTCTGCGACGCCGGAAGCGACATTCTGACGGTTCACGTCGAAGCGGACACCGAGGAAAACACCCTCGCCGCGCTTCGCAAAATTCGCGCCCGCGGCGTCCGTGCCGCGATCTCCGTCAAGCCCAAGACGCCGGCGGAAGCGGTTCTCCCCTATCTGTCCCTGTGCGACCTGATTCTGGTCATGACGGTTGAGCCGGGCTTCGGCGGGCAGTCGTTCATGCAGGACATGATGCCCAAGCTGCAAGCCATCCGCGCTTACATCGACGAGCACAATCCCGCCTGCGAGCTGGAAGTCGACGGCGGCATCAACGAACAGACCGCGCAGATCTGCCGCGCACACGGCGCAAACGTTCTCGTCGCGGGCAGTGCCTATTTCAAGGCGAAAGACCCCGTCGCCTTCGTCCGCGCATTGAAAGCATAACAAATCCGGTTGTCGGACGGTAACATTTTCCTGCCCTATGATTTGTCTGTCCATTGTGCAACTACAGAGTCGGAGCATGTCTCAGCCGTGCAGGCGCATTTGTTATGCAAAATACCTGCGAAAATTGAAACTGTCACGGTGGAGGCATGCCTCCGCCCTACGGAACGTCTATCGAACTGCATGCGTAGGGGGGGCGGCGTCCCGATGCTCCTACCCTGCGCCGCGGCGCAAATTTGAATTCGTCGGCAAAGCCGACACCTCAACTTTTCACTATTCACTTTTCAGCATTCGCCATATGAAAAAGCAGCCGGTTGTCCGGCTGCTTCAGTGTGTCACCCCCCTTTTTTTGACACACTGGCAGACTGCAAGAAAGTTCGAAAGACAAGCAACTTTCGACCGTCGGCGTATGTCAATACGGTAGGTCGAAAGTTGCGCAGTAAGTAAAAATCGATTAAAATATCTTCCTTAATTATAAAGATTACGTCGAGCAGTTCGGATTTCGAAACTACATCGTTTCCTCGGATATTTTCAACGAAAAGATTCTTCGATTTTTACGATTTCGGACTTTATTGACAGTCTGAAGCAGCCGGTTGTCCGGCTGCTTTTCTTATAGCTTGACGGCGGTGTCCGTGGCGAAGAAATAGAGAATTCGTTCCCGCACGGGACGCTCGAAAATCTCGGACAGAGCGCGGCTGTACGCATCAAGCTGCCCGCGGTAGTATTCGGCGCGCTCCGATTCCTCTCCGCGCCGAACGCGGTCGGATTTAAAGTCGAGGATGGTCAGCCCGTCCGATTCCGGAATGCAGCAGTCGGTCACGCCTTGCAGAAGCACCGTCTCCCCGGCGAGCGACGGGTCATAGATCGCCGCATCTTCCAAAACGGAAAACTTGAACTCGCGGACGAGGTTTTTCGACTGCAAAACACGCTCTCCCAATGGCGAGCGGAAAAAGCGGACAATGCGCTCCGGATCGACCGCCTCGACCTGCTGCGGCGTGAGCTGGCGCAGAGAGAGCAGCCGCGCAAGCTCCGCACGCACGCCGTCGGCGCTCGTGCAGACGGCATAGTCGGCATACTGCATGGCAAGGTGGATCGCCGTGCCGCGTTCGGTCGGCGAGAGCGGTCGAGCCTCAAACGACGGCTTCGTGAAGCGAAGCTGCGGGACAGCAAACGCGTCGGACGCCACTTCTTCATCGAGCGTGCGCCCCTTGAGCTGCGTCGCCGTCAGCTTGCTCGGCGCTGTTGCGGCGGCGGCATGCGGATAAGATACCCGCCGCAGAGTCGGAACTGCCGCATGCACCGTCTCCGCCGTCTCCTGCGCTTCTTCGGTGTTCGTAAGCGCCAGCGCGTCGTTCATCGTGATCCGCCACGGCATGTCGCTCACCTGCCGCACCTCGGGATTTCCCTCCGCGCCGAGCAGTGCGCCCGACCCCGTGCGCGTCAGGGCACTCATAAGCACCCAGTCGCCGATGCTCCCCGCCGACTCGATCATTGTGTCCGTGATGGGCAGGTCGCGCGCCAGCGTTTCCAGACGGGTGTGCAGATTCCGCGCACAGCAGGTCATGACCATGCGGTATTGCGCCCGCGTCATGGCAACATAAAGCACGCGCATTTCCTCGGAAAGATTTTCCTTGCGAATGCGGTCGGAGATCGCCGTGCGCGCCGCCGTGGGATAGGAAATGTGCAACGCGGGGTCGTAAATGCTCGCGCCGATGCCGAGCACCGGATCGACAAGCACCGTCTCGGTCGCGTCGGCGGTGTTGAACTTTTTACACAGGTCGGCAAGAAAGACGACCGGAAATTCCAGTCCCTTGGACTTATGCACGCTCATCAGCCGCACTGCGCCGGCACTCTGCTCCGCCTCGGTGCTCACGCCGCGCTCGCGCAGTCCGTCGAGATAGCGCAGAAAGCCGGGCAGACCGCAGCGATCGCCGCGTTCATATTCATCGCCGAGCGAGATCAGCCGTTCGATGTTCTGCCGCCGCTGCTCGCCGCCCTCGCGGGCGCTGTAAACGGCGCGGACAAAGCAGCGTTCGTCGATCGCGTCGAGAAGCGCGTGCAGCGTCTCGCGCGCGGCGAGGTCGCGAAGCTGATTCAGCATGGTCAAGAATTCCGCCGCACGTTCCCCTGCGCACAGCGCGTCATACAGATCGCCGTCCCGTTTCTGCGCGCGCAGAAGTGCCAAATCGTCCGCCGAAAAGCGAATGACCGGCGAAAGCAGCACCGTCAGGAGCGGAATGTCCTGATGCGGGTTGTCGATGACGCGCAAAAAAGCGGTCAGAAAAGCGATCTCCTCGGCAGCAAACAGGTCATCGCTGCCGCAGACGCTCCGAATGCCGTGCCGCCGCAGTGCTTCACGGTAGATCGGCGCTTTCCCGGAAACCGAGCGCATGAGGATAACGACATCCTCCGCTCGAATGGGGCGCAGACCGTCGTCGTCCGGAATCTGCTCGCCGTCTTCGATCATTCGGGCAATGCGGCGGGCGACGAACTCCGCTTCGATCTGTTCGCGCGGCGTCGGCGGCTGCGTGGGAAGGTCGCTCATGTCGATGCAGTGCAGTTCGACCGCGGGCGCGCCCCAGTCGGCAAATTCTCTGCGCGGGCGCAGTGCCTCGGCGTCGCCGTAGTGCAGCCCGCCGACACGCGGCGTCATCGTCTGCCGAAACACGTCGTTTGCGGCGGAGAGGATCTCGCGGTGCGAGCGAAAATTGTCGGAAAGCAGAATGCGGCACGGCTCTCCCGCCTTTGCCGTCTCAACATCGGCAAAGGTTCGGTATTTTTCAAGAAAGATCGTCGGGTCTGCAAGGCGGAAGCGATAGATAGACTGCTTCACGTCGCCGACAAAGAAAAGGTTTTTCCCCTCCGTGGCGATGGCGGCGAAAATCGCGTCCTGTACCGCGTTGGTGTCCTGATATTCGTCGATCATGATCTCGGCAAAGCGTCCGCCGATCTCCCGCGCGGCGGCAGTCGGGACGCTCCCCTTGCCGTAGAGCAAGCGGAGCGTTTCGTGCTCCAAATCGTTATAGTCCAGCACATGACGGCGCTGCTTTTCCGCATGGTAGGCTTCGGAAAAGTCCTGCGCCAGCCGCAAAAGCCCGCGCAGCGCGCCGGCGCTGCACTCCAAATCGGCAATCGCCTCCGACGACGGAAGCGCAAAGCGCTCCATGCGCGTGCGAATGCCGTCGACCACGCGCTTGCGGTCGGCTTTCAACCGTTCCTGAAGCTCCGGCTCGGGGCAATTGCGGATGGGCTTGAGCCTGCCGAACTCGAGTGGCACGGCGCGCAGCGCCTCCCAGCCCTCCGCCGATTTCAAAGCGCGAACCAGCTCCAAATTCTGCGAAAAAGTCACAAAATAGCCCTGCAAGCTCTCCGATGCGGCGATTTTTTCGCATGCATGCGTCAGCGAACGCTCACATCCGTTCAAAAACGCGCGGAATTCTTCCAGAAGATACGCGCCCCACGGCGTCTGTCCGACGTCCCGAATGTCGGAAAAGTCGAGCGTTTCGCGCAGCGTCTGCATGCGCTCATCCGGCTTGCTCCAGCACTGCACGCCGGCATAGATCTTCAAAATCAGCTCCGGCAAGGCGCGGTCATCGCGCCCCGCGCCGAGCATATCCAGCGCGGCAGCAAGCTCCGCGTCCTGCGAAACGAGCGTATATGCCGTCTCCAAAATGCTCTGCATTGCCCGCTCGCGCAAAGTTGCCGCCTCCTGCTCGTCTGTCACGCGGAAGTCCGCAGGAAGCTCCAAAATGTGTGCATATTCGCGCAGAAGCGCCGCGCAGAAGGCATGCACCGTCGAGATCTGCGCAAGATAGACACGGCTCAATTGCCGCTGCAAATGCCGATTCTCCGGGCAGTCCGCCAATCGCTCGCTGAGCTGTGCAATGAGCTTTCCGCGCAGCTCAGACGCCGCCGCCTGCGTGAACGTGATCATCAAAAAGTCGTCAACGTCGCGCTGTTCTTCCTCCACGCGGCGCAGAACGCGGTCGATCAGCACCTTCGTTTTGCCGGAACCCGCCGCTGCCGAAACCAGCAGCGCGCTTCCCCGATGTTCCACCGCCGCACGCTGCTGCGGTGTCAGCTTGATCTCAGCCATCGTTCCTCCCCCTTTCGGAAAGGCTCTGCCAGAATTCCTTCGGCGAATGGATCTTGGCAAGCCAGCGTTCGCGCACACCGTCCCTGCACACTTCACCGTAAGGGCAGAACGCACAGGCGTTGTCCATGCGGTCGCAGAAATAGGGATTTGGCGTGATTTCGCCGCCGTAGAGCGCGTCGCCGAGCGCGGCGACCGTGGAAAACACATGGTCTTCCAGTGCACGGAGCTGTCCCTCGGAAGCAAGGTCGCCCACGCGCCGTCCCTCCTTGTCATAGCGGTAAGGCAGGTAGGTCGGGGCATCTTCGCACGGCTCCATTGCCTGAAGTGCCGCATAGCTGTCGAGCAGCAGACCGCTGCGGCGGCGGTTCTTTTTCTGTGCATCGTCGCGGGACTTTTCATCCAGCTTGTCGGTGACGCTTACGCGCTCCACGCGCGCCGGGAAATAGAGCACGCCCGCCGGGATGAGCGGCACACCCTCCAACGCCGCGCCCGACCGTTCGAGCGCAAAGAGATAGAGCAGCATTTGCAAGCCCAGCCCGTGCAGCAGCTTGGTATAATCAAAGCTTTTTTTGCCGGTTTTGTAATCGATGACGCGGACGTAAGCGGTGTCGCCGCAGCGCCAGACGTCGGCACGGTCGACATAGCCCTCCAGCCGCGCCGTCATCTTCTCGCCGACGATTTTGACTGCCGGGAGCGTTCCGCCGTCGGAAAAATGCAGTTCCAGCCAGCGCGGCACGAACGCCGAACGGGAAAGCTCGCGGTAAAGCTCCGTCACAACCTCGCGCACCTCGGAAAACGTGCGGCGAAAGAGGTATTCCGTCCGCGCGGACTGCCAGAGATCGGCAAGCTCCGTGCGGGCGTATTCCTCCATGCGCTCCTGCGCGATTTCCAGCACGCGCGCAAGTGGCACGGTGGCAAAGCCGCCCTCAGCCTGCACGCACCGCGTCGTGTGTTCAAGGACATCGTGGACGAACGTTCCGTAAAGCGAGGGGTCCATCGTCGCGGATTTGCGTTCCTCGGTTCGCAGCCCATATTGCAGGAAATAGCGGAAACGGCACGATGCCAGCGTGTCGATTTTGGACGAAGAAAGGCGGAGCGTCCTGCCGTAAAGCGCCTCGACCGCCTTGGGCGAAAGCGCGCCGACCGTGTCGCGCTCCGAAAGCAGGAGCGCCTCGGCATGCCGCGCCGTCTCTCCGTCCTGTGCGGCAAGCGCGGCAAGACGCGCTTTGTCGGAAGCAATGCGGATGAAATGGTCGCGCTCGGAGCGGCAATCCAGCGCTTCGGCATCGGAAATCGTCGAAAGCTCGGGGAAGAGCGCCGCGATTCGTTTGACAAAATACGCCTCTTTTCCGCGAACCGCGCCGAGATAGAGCCGCTGTTCCGGGGCGTTGAGCACGCTCGCAATCGCCGCAAGCTCGCGCTGCAAACAGCCGGCGGCTGTCGGCATGACGCCGATGCCCAGCTCCATCAGGTCGGTGCGCTCACGGTCGGTCAGCAGACTTTGATTCCCCGCCGCTGCGGGGAAAACGCCTTCGTTCGCGCCGAGAAGCAGCAGCACCGCGCCGTCACTCTGCCGTTGGGACATCAGGCTGCCCACATTCACGCAGTCAAGGCTCGCGGGAATCGTGCCGACGCTGTAGCGGCTGACCGCCGTGCGGAACAGTCTGCAAAATTCCTCCGTCGTGCGCGTCGTGCCGCCCAGAACGCCGTACATCTGCTCCATGAGCGTGCAGACGATGGAGTAGACCTGCGCATATTCCTGCGCGCGCTGCAAAGCGCCGCTGCGCCGCGCTTCTTCCGCCTGCGCATTGAGCTGTTCATTGAGGGCAATGTCCTCCATGAACGCATTCAGGGCGAGGATCATCTCCCCCGTCGTTTTTGCCGCGCGCAAGCCGTCGCGCAGGCGGAGCAGCGGCGTAACGAGCACCTGACGGTCGCAGTTCAGTTCCGCAAGCAGTGCTTCGCCCTTTTCGTCGAGCGCGCGGCGATAGCCGTAAGGATTCATGGCCCACGGCTTTTCCCAGCGCGCGCCGGTAATGCTCCAAAGCAGAACATAATTTTCAAGTTGGTCACAGTTTTGTCTGGAAATCGGTAAAAATCCGGACTTTATGTAAGCAAGCACCGTATCCTGTTCCATGCCGCCGGTCGCGGCGTCGAGCGCGGAAAGCAGCATGTGAACGACCGGCTGACGCAGGATGTCGGTGTCTCCGGCAAAGTACGCCGGGATGTCCGCCCTGCGGAACACGGATTCTAGCACCGGTCGGTAGGCAGCATAGTCCGCACAGGCAAGCGTGATGTCCCGCCAGCGAAGTCCGTCCTCGACAAGGCGCAGCACCTCGCCCGCCGCAATGCGGCACTCGGCGGACAGATCGGGGGCGTCAATGCGCACAAGCGTCTCCTGCGGAGCGGGATAAGGCTTCGCCGCGCCGCCGAAAAGGTGCTCTCGCAGGAATGCCAGCGGTGCTTCGGGCGCAGGCGTCGGCAGCGTGTGAAGCTCCGCACGCACCGACTCGCGCCGCGCAAGGTGCAGAAGCTCCGCCGCCGTTTCCCGCGCGGCGGCAAACTGTTGTCCCGCGCCGTCAAGCCCGTCGCAGTGCAGGGCGACCGTGATCTGCGCGCCATTCGCCAAAAGCTGACCGATGATCTCGCGCTCGACGCCGTTGAAATCCGTGAAGCCGTCAAAATAGACATGCTTTCCCGCGCCGAAGCCGCTTTCTTCCAGCGCGCCGAGCAGACGCGACAGTTTCGTCTGCGGATTCTGCCCGACATTGGCGCAGACGGCATCATAGCTCTCCATCAGGAGCGCGAATTCCTCCATCTTGACCGCCAGCACACCGCTCAATTCCGCGGAAGCCGCACGCAGCGCCTCGGCATTGACGCAAAACCCGCGAAATTCCTCCAAAATATCCAAAAGCTGCAACAAAAACTCCGGTTTTGCCGCACAGTTGCCGTAAATTTTCAAGCGCGAACGCACCTGCTCGACCGCAAGCGACATCATCAGCAGCTTTCCGCCGGCATCCGTTTCTCGCTCGGCTGCGCCGCCGACCTCGGAAAAGACCCGCGCCGCCAACCGCGAAAAGCTCAGCACCTCGGCATAGCGCGAGATCGACGCACCACCGCAGGCGCACAGCCGCCGCTCCATCATG
>CAYRMX010000014.1:0-18199 GCA_964425295.1 uncultured Oscillospiraceae bacterium
GTGCCGGAGGAGAACTTCGCCGTCGACCTGACCATCGCGCGCGGGCTGGACTACTACACCGGCACGGTCTATGAAACGCGGATGCTCGACCATCCCGAAATCGGCGCGATCTGCGCGGGCGGTCGCTATGACAACCTCGCGGAGTATTACACCGACCGCGCCCTGCCCGGTGTCGGCGTTGCCATCGGTCTGACGCGTCTGTTCTTCGTTCTCGACGATCAGGGGCTTCTGAACCCCGAGCTTCCCACCGCCCCCGCCGACTGCATGATCGTCCCGATGAGCGACGATCTCGCGCCCGCCATCGCGCTGGCAACATTCCTGCGCGAGCGGAATCTGCGCACGCAGCTTTACTGCGAGCAGAAAAAGTTCAAGGCGAAAATTCAATATGCCGACAAGCTCGGCATCCGCTACGTCATCTTCCTCGGCGAGGATGAGATCGCGCAGCAAAAGTGCTCGGTCAAGGATCTTTCCACGGGCGAGCAGCAGCTTTTGTCCTATGAAGACGCCGCCGGTCTGATCTCCGCCGCTGCCGAAGCGGGCAGACATCTGACCGTCATCCGAGAAAATTAACTTAAAGAGAGGTAATCAATATGTTCCAATCCCGCACACACAACTGCGGCGAGCTGCGACTCACCGACGCGGGCAAAACCGTTACGCTCGTCGGCTGGATGGAAAACGTCCGTGTCGTCGGCGCAAACCTTGCGTTCGTCGTCCTGCGCGATTTCTACGGCACGACGCAGCTCGTCCTCGAAACCGAGGACATGATGCAGCGCATCAAGGGGCTGAACAAGGAGTCCACCATTTCCGTCGAGGGTGTCGTCCGCGAACGCGCCTCCAAGAATCCCAAGCTCCCCACCGGCGAGATTGAGGTTGTCCCGACGAAGCTGGAAGTCCTCGGTCGCTGCCGCTACAACGAGCTGCCGTTCGAGATCAACCGCAGCCGCGACGCAGACGAGGCGGTGCGCCTGAAATATCGTTATCTCGACCTGCGCAACCCGGAGGTCAAGGCGAACATCGTCCTGCGCTGCAACGTCGTTGCCGCCCTGCGTCAGGCGATGACGGAGCACGGCTTCCTCGAAATCACTACGCCCATTCTGACCGTTTCCTCGCCGGAGGGCGCGCGTGACTACCTTGTCCCCTCCCGCAAGCATCCGGGCAAATTCTATGCTCTGCCGCAGGCGCCGCAGCAGTTCAAGCAGCTCCTGATGACGTCCGGCTTTGACCGCTATTTCCAGATCGCCCCGTGCTTCCGCGACGAAGACGCCCGCGGCGACCGCAGCCCCGGCGAGTTCTATCAGCTCGACATGGAGATGGCATTCGCCAACCAGGACGACGTCTTCGCCGTTCTGGAAGACGTACTTCCCCCCATCTTTGCAAAATACGGCAAATACAACGTCGCCTCCTCCGCGCCCTTTGCGCGCATCCCCTATCTGGAGGCGATGGACAAATACGGCTCGGACAAGCCCGACCTGCGCATCGACCTCGTCGTGCAGGACATGACGGAGCTGGTGCAGGGTATCGACTTTGCCCCGTTCGCAGAGGGCAACACCGTCAAGGCGATCGTGGTCGACAACTGCGAGCTGGCGCGTAAGGCGGTCGACAAGCTCGTCGCCGAGACGGAAGTCATCTCCGGCAACAAGCCGATGTGGTTCAAATACGGCGCGGACGGCGAGCTGTCCGGCGGCATCGCCAAGTTCCTTGCCGACCGCAAGGATGAAGTCGTCGCCAAGCTCGGCTTGAAGCCCGGCTGCCTTGTCGGCGTGACGGCAGGCAAGAAGCTCGCCGCACAGAAGACCGCCGGTGTTCTGCGCAAGCTGCTCGGCGCTGCCGTTCCCGGTCACATGGACGCCGAGCGCTATGAATTCTGCTGGATCGTCGATTTCCCGATGTATGAGATCGGCGAGGAGTCCGGCGAACTGGAATTCTGCCACAACCCGTTCTCCATGCCCAACGGCGGTCTGGAAATTCTGGAAAAGGCAGAGCGCGGCGAGGTCGACCCGCTGACCATCAACGCCTTCCAGTACGACCTTGTGTGCAACGGCGTCGAGCTTTCCTCCGGCGCGGTGCGAAACCACGATCCGGAAATCATGATCAAGGCGTTCGAGCTGGTGCGCCTCGGCGAGGAAGACGTCAAGGCGAAGTTCCCCGCGATGTACAACGCGTTCTGCTACGGCGCGCCGCCCCATGCAGGCATCGCTCCGGGCGTTGATCGCATGGTCATGCTGCTCGCCGGTGAGGATTCCATCCGCGAGATCATTCCGTTCCCAATGAATAAGAACGCACAGGACGTCATGATGGGCGCCCCGTCCGTCGTGGAGCAGAAACAGCTCGATGATGTGCATATTGCCATCGTCGAAGCAGAATAATCCTCCAATCATTCTGTTTTCAGCGCTCCGAGGTCGCTCCTCGGGGCGCTTTTTGCGCGTTTTCTTGGCAGAATACACAGAAACCGCGCAAAAAATTTGTCAGTTTGCACATTTCCCCCAAAAGTGCAAACTTGTATAAAAAATCGCTTGACAATGAATAAACATTCATGTATACTATCGCCATAATACATCGAACGTTTCGGGCGCAGGGCGGTCACATCGGCTGCGGCAAACGCATTCCGAACGTGAGAGGAATCGAGGGAATAAAAATGAAAAAACTGTTTGCAATGCTACTGATCGTGGCAACGATGGCAACGCTCTTCGCCGGTTGCAAGAGCGACAAGGAAGTTCTGAAGGTTTCCACCTCTCCGGACTTCGCTCCGATGGAATTCTGCGACGTTTCCAAGAGCGGGCAGGATCAGTACGTCGGCTTCGACATGACGCTCGCCGCTTACATCGCCGAGGAGCTGGACATGGAGCTGGAAATCGTTCCGATGAGCTTCGACATGGCGCCCGCCGCCACCACGAGCGGCAAGGTCGATCTTGCGATCTCCGGCTTCTCCTGGACGCCTGAGCGCGCAGACCTCTACAACCTTTCGGATTACTACTACGCCGGCGACAACGAGACGGAGCAGGTCGTCGTTACGTTGAAGGAAAACGAGGGTAAGTTCACCTCTGCCGCGGACTTCGCGGGCAAGAAGATCGGCGCGCAGAACTCCTCCCTGCAGGCAAGCCTTTGCGAAGAACAGCTCCCCGACGCGGAGATCGTCCTGATCACCGACCTTTCCACGGCGATCATGCAGCTCAAAAAGGGCGACTTTGACTGCATTGCAGTCGCCAAGGGTCAGGCGGATGTGTTCATGGCGAATGACGAAGACATTGCCTTCAGCGGCTTTGAGTTCGAGGTCGACCCCAAGAGCGTCGGCAATGTGATCGTTCTCAAAAAGGGTAACGACGAGCTGACCGAAAAGATCAACGAAATTCTCGCCAAGGCCTCTGCCGCCGGACTGTATGAGACGTGGTACGACGAGGCGATGGAGCTTGCCGGTGTCGACACCGCGCAGGAGATTTCCTATGACGATGACGGCAACGTCGCCGGTGATTAACGAAAGAACATAACGAAATGCGGAAACCGATGCGCAGATACGCGTCGGTTTCTGCGTCGCAGAAAGGAAGAATTCCATGAGCTTGAACGAGATCATTTCCAACATCGGAATGGTCCTGCAAAAATACTGGAAGGTATTTTTGATCGAAGGCATTACGAACACCCTCGCCCTGACCGCCATTTCCGTGCTGCTCGGCGCGATTCTCGGCGCGCTGGTCACCTTTTTGAAACGTTCGCGCTTCCGCGTCGTGCGGTTTCTGATTGGCGTCTATGTCGAAGTCATCCGCGGCACGCCCATACTGCTGCAATTGACAGTTTTCTATTTTGTCGTTCCCGAACTGCTGCCGTTCCTCGACCTGTCCGCGTTCTTGTGGGTGGCGATCGCGCTGTGCATCAACTCCTCGGCATACGTCTCCGAAGTCTTCCGCTCCGGCATTCAGGCAGTCGACCCCGGTCAGACCGAGGCAGCGAGAAGCCTCGGCATGAGCAGCCGTCAGACGATGCTCCGCGTCGTTCTGCCGCAGGCGATCCGCAACATTCTGCCCGCGCTCGGCAACGAATTCATCATGATGCTCAAGGAGACGTCACTGGCGTCGACGTTCTTCATCGGCGATCTCATGACATCTTACAAGAAAGTCAGCGGCGCGACCTACCTCAATCTTGAGCCGCTGCTGATCGTCGGCGTGATCTATCTGTGCATGACCTACCCGCTGAGCAAGCTGGTATCGTGGTTTGAAAGGAGAATGGCGCATGGCAAGCAATGAGCTGATCAAAACCGTTGACCTCTATAAGCGCTTCGGCGAGCTGGAGGTGCTAAAAGGCGTCTCCGAGACCATCCACACCGGCGAAACGGTGTCCATCATCGGGCCGTCCGGCGGCGGCAAAAGCACGTTCCTGCGCTGCCTGAACCTGCTCGAAACGCCCGAAAAGGGGCAGATCTTCTTCGAAGGCGTCGAAATCACCGCGAAAACCAAGCACGGCAAGCCCGCCGTGAACATCGACCTGCATCGGCAGAAAATGGGCATGGTCTTCCAGCATTTCAACGTCTTCCCCCACCTTTCCGTGCGGAAAAACATCACCCTCGCGCCCGTCCTCGTCAAGAAAAAATCCGAGGAAGAAGCCAACGCGATGGCGGAGGAGCTGCTCGCCCGCGTCGGCTTGCAGGAAAAGGCGGACGTCATGCCCACCAAGCTCTCCGGCGGGCAGAAGCAGCGCCTCGCCATCATCCGCGCGCTGGCGATGGAGCCGGACGTCATGCTCTTTGACGAGCCGACGAGCGCCCTCGATCCGGAAATGGTCGGCGAGGTTTTGGAGGTCATTCAGGAGCTGGCGCACACCGGCATGACGACCGTCATCGTGACGCACGAAATGGGCTTCGCCCGTGAGGTATCCGACCGCGTGTTCTTCATGGACGAGGGCAAGATCATGGAATCCGCTCCGCCCGAGCAGCTTTTCAATAACCCGCAAAACCCCCGCTTGCAGGAATTCCTGCGCAAGGTTCTGTAATAAAAACGGACACCCCACTGATATGCCCCCCGGAAGTCAGACGCTTTGGGGGTGCATATCAGTGGGGTGTCCCTGTTTTGTTGTCCCGCCCTACAGTCATAATACGATAGTGCCTACATCGTCCCACACCCTGCGCCGTAGCGCAAATTTGAAATCGTCGGCGAAGCCGACACCATAACTCTTCGCCATTCACTTTTCACTATTCACTGACTGAAGCGGCTATCGATACTGCAATTGCATTGGGCGGCATTGTCCCCGACGGAAACGGTTTTGAGCGAATTTACGGATGTTCGTTCAGATATGCCTCCAAAATATCGGCGGCGGCGCGGCACAGCTCGGCGCAGGGGCGCTTGCGGTAATATTCCGGGGTGCGGGCGTCCGGCGTGGGGGCAGTCTGCGCGCCGTCGAGCAGGTCGCGGCACAAAATCGAGCCGTTTTCTTCACGAAATGCCCCCGCAAGCCGCTGCGTGAGGGCATAATGCGCTGCCTTTTCTTCGTGTGCCGGGACGCCCGCCGCGCCGCAGATCAGCCCGAACGCCATAAGCATTCCGCTGACCGCGCCACAGACCTCCCGCAGCCGTCCGATGCCGCCGCCGAACGACGAAGCGAGCTTCATCGCCGTCGCGTCGTCGAGCCCCGTGCGGTCGGAAAATGCCAGAAGCACCGCCTGCGCGCAGTTGCAGCCGCTTTCAAAATTCTGTTTTGCCCGTTCGCCGCGATTCATTTCGCTTTCTCCTTCGGAAATTCCACGCCATTGAATTTCAGCATATAACGCAGGGGGTAATAGCCCTGCAAATAGTTCGTTTCATACCACTCAAATGTTGCCTGCGGAAGGTGCTTCAGCTCCGGCGCGTCGCAGCGGAACAGCTCGAAGGTCGTCTTGTCGCCGCACAGCAGCGCCGCGATCAGCTCCTTTTCCCCATCCCGCGCCAAGCGGTCGAAGCAGGCGTCCATCAGCGTCACGCAGATCAGCTCGTCCTGCCCGGCACGGTGCTCCTTGCCGGCAAACCAGTAGAGAAAATCCGCCCGCGTGAACGCCTTGCGCGCCGTAACGAGTGCGAGCTTCTGAAATTCCTCCTCCGCGCCGCGTTTGCAGACGTCGATGAAATAATACAGTAGCTTTTCGTCCAGGCAGCAGCAGTCGAGCAACACCTCATACGCGCTGCGCGGCCCGTCCGGCTCGTCGATCTTCGGCGGTTCCGACGGATTCGGTTCTTCCGACGGTGCTTCTGCTGCGCCCTGCGCCATTTCCGTCAGCGCGGCAAGCAGCGCTTCGTCGGAATAGTCCGCATAAAGCGCTTCGGGCAGGGTCAGTCCCTCCTGCGCGGCGCAGCGGCGGACAAATTCCGGCACGCCGAGCGTTTGGATCTGCGTCTGAAGCTCCGCCGCACGCGGAAGTGGCTCTGTCTGCGTCAGGGTGATCCCCTCCGGCGGCTCGCACTCCCCTGCGCCGATGCGCTGCAAATAGTCCAGATAATAATCGATCAGTGTCATAAAGGTGCTTCCTCATTTCGGCAAAAATCGGTGCTTTCATTATAGCCCCGCGCCGCCGAAAAAGCAAGAGCTCTTGACAGAAGCGCCGCCGTTCGCTATAATAAAGCCAGAAAACCTATGAAAGGACATGCCAGATGAACATCAAGATCACTGCCGACAGCACCTGTGACCTCTCCCCCGAACAGATTTCGGCAAACCATATTGAGATTTTCCCGCTGTTTGTCAACATGGGCGGCAAGAGCTTCCGTGACGGCGTGGACATTCACCCGTCGGATATTTTTGCGCACGTTGCCGCCGGCGGCGAACTTTGCTCGACGGCTGCGGTTTCGATCGGCGATTATCAGGAGCGCTTTGAGGCACTCAGCCGCGAATATGACGCCGTGGTTCACATTTCGCTCGGTTCGGGCTTCTCCGTCACGCACCACAACGCTCTCCTCGCCGCCGAAGATTTGCCCAACGTCCGCGTCATCGACTCGCGCAACCTCTCCGCGGGGCACGGCCACATCGTCATGGAAGCCTGCAAGCTGGCAAAGACCGCGACCGACTTAGACGCGATGTGCGACGAGCTCAACGCACTGACGCCCCGCGTGGACACCAGTTTCCTCCTCGACCGTCTGGATTACATGGTCAAGGGCGGTCGTTGCTCGATGGTCACGATGCTCGGCGCAAATCTGCTCAAGCTCAAGCCCTGCATCGAGGTCGTAGACAACAAGATGGTCGTTGCAAAGAAATATCGCGGCAACTATGTCAAGTGCATGGAGCGCTACGTCCGCGACCGGCTGGAAAACGCCGAGGGCATCATCACGGAACGCATTTTCATCACACACACACCGGTCAGCCCGGAAATCGCCGAGACTGTCCACCGTACCATCTGCGAGTGCATGCACTTTGACGAAGTAGTCGAGACAGTGGCAGGCTGTACCATCTCCTGCCACTGCGGTGAGGGCTGCCTCGGCATCCTCTACATCCGCGAGGAGTAAATATGTATCAAAATCGGGCACGTTCTTCCGAACGTGCCCGATTCAGCGCGTCAAAAAAGTCCTTTGGACATTTTTTGACACGCTGAAGCAAAATTGCAAAACAAATTTCGGAAAGATTATTTTGCAATTTTGCCGCCTGCGGGCGGGTTATTGAACGTGAAAGGACACCCTGACGGTTTCCTTTCACTCTTTTCTTCCCTCCGAAAATTTCAACCTGTGCGTTTTTTGACAAACTGAATCGGGCACGTTCTTCCGAACGTGCCCGATTTTCTTATGATTCATCTTTTATCCGACGGTGTTTTCCGACGGGACGGTATCGACCGAGCCGCTTTCGGAATAGTAGGCTTCCAGAATCGCCTTGGCGATCTTGCCGAGGTTACCGCCCTGGCCGCCCTTTTCCACATAGACGGAAATGGCGATCTCCGGGTCATCCTTCGGCGCATAGAGCACGAAGGAGGCGTTATCCGAGCCACCCGAGCCATGCGACGCCGTGCCACTCTTGGTGCAGACGTCGATCTCATAGCCGCCGAACAGCCCGACCGACGTGCCGAGGTACTCCGTCGTCGTCATGAACATACCCTCGTTATACGCTTGGAACGATTCGTCGGAGATCGGGAAGGTGCTCAGGATCTCCGGCTCATTTTGCTGCAAGAGGGTCTGATAGTCCGCAGAGATCACGCGGCGCAGGAAAGTCGAGCGATAGCGCGTACCGCGGTTTGCAAGCGTCGCGGTGTAAGAGCAGAGCTGCATGGGCGTGAACAGGTTGTCCGACTGCCCGATCGCCGCCGAGATCGTGTCGCCGCCGTACCACGAGCCGTCTTTATACAGTTTCTTTTTCG
This sequence comes from uncultured Oscillospiraceae bacterium, assembly GCA_964425295.1. Classification (GTDB taxonomy): domain Bacteria; phylum Bacillota; class Clostridia; order Oscillospirales; family Oscillospiraceae; genus JAZOXB01. Next base: position 8,291 of record CAYRMX010000014.1, read on the forward strand.
TCTCGGGGTTGGCGCGGCGTCCAATCGATTCATACAGCTCCACGCCGGTTTCCTCGCCCAGACCCAAGCCCTTTGCCACGCGGTCGATCTCCGCGATGCCGGTCAGGTAGCCGACCTCATAGAAATAGTAGTTGCAAGAGACAGCCAGCGCCTGCATGACGTTGATGCTGCCATGCGTCAAGGCGCCGTAGGTGGTCGTATAGTACATGCAGCGTGGGGTGTAGCTTGAATCCTCGAAGCGCATGTAGATGCCTTCGTCATAAATGACCGTATTGCGGTTGATGATCCCGCTTTCGATGCCTGCGATGGTCGTGACCATCTTGAAAATCGAGCCGGGCGGATACGCACCCAGCAACGCACGGTTGAGCAGCGGTGCGCCGCCCGCGTTTTTCAGCTCATTAAAATTCTCGGAATAGGTCGAAAGGTCGAAGGTCGGATAGCTCGCGGAAGCCAGAATCTCGCCGGTTTTGACCTTTTCGACCACGACGGCGCCGCCCTCGGCGTCCTTGCCGCTCTGGAACGAGCCGACGCCCGTTTCGTGCAGGTCGAGGATCAGCTTTTCCAGTTCCTCCTCGGCGACGCGCTGGAGATTCAGATCGATCGCCAGCTCGACGTTGTTGCCCGCGACCGGCTCGACGATGTAGCGCTCGCTGAGCACTGTGCCGTCGGCAGAAATGGTCGTCTCGCGCAGACCGTCCGTGCCGTGCAGCTCCTCCTCAAACGCCAGTTCCAGTCCGTCCTTGCCGACGGTGGCGTCCATTTCATAGCCCAGTTCCTTATATTTTTGGTATTCCTCCGGATTCATCGGGCCGGTTCTGCCCAGAATGTGCGCGGCGTAGGTGGTGTGATATTCGCGGACGGTCGACGTTTCCACGTTCAGTCCCGGCACGTTCAAATCGGTCAGCGCGGCAAGGGAGGCGGAGTCGACGTCCTCCAGCAGAACGTAAGTCGGCAGGTTCGTGCAGGTGCGCAGGTCGAGCTCGTAACGCACGGCAATGACGCGGCGCGCCTCCTCCTCCGTCCAGTCGTCGGGGATGTGATAACGGTCGCGCAGACGGCGAACAAGCTGCGGGGCGGAAATGTCGCTGTCCCAGTCGCGTGCCAGCAGGAACGCCTTGTAATAGGTGCTCCATGTGCCGGAATAACGGCTTTCGGTGTATTCATAGGGTTTTTCCGCCGTCACGGGGAAATGGTCGGTGTAGTCCAGCCCCAGCTCCGCGCACAGGTTCGTCAGTCGGCGGAGGTCTTCGTTCGGGGTGTCGGCGCTGTAGATCACGTCGCGCACCAGCACGAGGTTGAAAGAGGCACGGTTGCCGACGAGAACGTTGCCGTTACGGTCGAGGATCTCACCGCGCGCCGCCTTGACGCGGGTATAATAGGTAAAGGAATTGCTCGGCTTGCTGCTTACCTGTGCCGCCTGCTTGACCTGCACGTCATAGAGCTGAAAGGCAAACACGGCGACCATCAGCACGACCATTGCCATCAGCACGCCGATGCGAAAGGAAAATCTATGTTGATTCATAAGCATCTCCAATGGAAGCGATACGCTTGACCAAGAAATAGACGAGCGGCTGCGCCAGCATCGAAACCAGCACACACGGAAGCAGCGTCCGCCAGAACAGAATGCCGTCCACACCGCCGAACATATAGCGCAGGAAGAACATGGCGCTCTGCTCGATGATGAGGGTCAGGAACGTCAGGCACAGGCAAGGCAGATAGCGCTCGGAAAGAAACGCCGTACACAAAATGCTCCCCAGCACGGGAACGATCGTCAGCACCGCGATGCAGACGCTGCCCTGATCGGCGCCGGACAGGCACCACAGAAGCGAACACAGCAGCGCATACAGTCCGCCGCGCTCCGCGCCCTCGCGCAGGCACACGCACACGATCACGACCGGCACAAGATCCGGCTGCACACCGAGGAAGGTGCGATTGCCGAAGACGACCGTCTGCACCATCATCGCCAGCAGAAACAGCAGCGCATAGAGCGTCCAGCGCAGAATTCGCAGCCATTGCCGCGGGGTGATATAAAGTTTGTCCAGCAAGAAAACACCTCCTGAGATGGCAGTTGCAAAGTGCGACAACCGGTTGAACGTCACGTCGCGCAGCGGGATGAGTGCATCCCGCTCTACAATGCTGCACGATTTTGCCCGCAGCGGCGAGAATCAATCGTGCGTATAGTGCGTGATGATGAAGACCTGCTCCAAGCTGTCGAAATCCGCCGCCGGGCGCAATGTTGCGTACTTGGCAACGCCCGTTTCGTCAATCCCTGCGTCCTCGACGTAGCCCAAGATCAGGTCTTTCGGGTAAACCGTCGAGCCGGTCGTTACAACCTGGTCGTTGTTGCGCAAAACGGCGTCACTGGGCAGATAATTCATGCGAAGCTTGCCGACATTCTCCGTCGTATAAAGCCCCTGCACGACGCCCGTATATCCGGACGAAGCGACGCTTGCGCTGATTTCCAGCGCGGAGTCGAGCACCGTCGTGACCGTCGCCCAGTTTGAGCCGACCTCCGTGATCAGTCCGACCGCCTGACCGTATTCCGTCACGGCGACCATGCCGACTTCCAAGCCGGCATTGCTGCCCTTGCCGATGGAAAACGTGCTTTTCCAGCTCGACGTGCTCCACGAAACGATGTAAGCATCACAGAATTGATAGTCAATGCGCTCCTCGCTCAGGTTGAGCAGCTCACGCAGGCGTTCGTTTTCACGCTGCAAGGAGTCGGCGCTGCGCACCTCGTCCTCCATCTCCGTCAGGCGGCGCTCAAGATAAGCATTCTCCGCCTCGAGCGATTCATAGCCGAACAGATAGTTATAATACCGCTCCGCCTGCCGCGTGATGGCGCTGACGCCGCTACGAATGGGCGTCAAAACCGACTGCACCGCCCGCTGCGGCCATGTTGCGCCGAACAGCGCCGAGGTGATCGCCGTCACGACCGCCAGCACCAATGCCAGCGTAAGAAGCAGCTTGACGCGTCCCGAAAACAGCTTTTTCACACCCATCACCTCAACAGCCGAGCAGCTTGATCCCGTGCCGCCGCAGCATACTCGCCAGCGTACACACGGGAAGCCCCATCACGTTGTAATAATCGCCGTCCAGACCGACCACAAAAATTGCCGCAAGTCCCTGAATGCCGTAAGCGCCAGCCTTGTCCATCGGTTCGCCCGTGGCGATATAGGCGCGGATCTCCTCATCGGACAGCGGACGGAATCGCAGCGTCGTTGTGACGGTGGTCGTTTCCTCCTCCGCGCCACAAAAGACCGTCAGTCCGGTCATGACCTGATGCTCCCGCCCGGACAGGCGGCGCAGCATGGAAAACGCCTCGCTTTCCGAGCGCGGCTTGCCCATCACCAGCCCGTCGCAGACGACGATGGTGTCCGCGGCGATGATAATGTCGTCGTCGTGGCAGAGCGGATAGACCGCCTGCGCCTTGAGACGGCTCACCCGCGCGACCTCGTCGGAGGGGACGGCAAACGGATTCATCGTTTCATCATGCGGCGCAAGGCGCACATCAAAGCTCAGTCCCATTCGCGCAAGCAGCTCCTGCCGCCGCGGGGACGCCGATGCCAGAATAATACTCATGTTCTTCTCCTATTCCACACCGCGCAGGTACAGCCCGCGCGTACAGCCGCCCGGCTCGAAATGCGCCTCGCCGCGCCATGCGGCAAGCACGCCGTCGATCTCCGCGGCATTTTCCGTCGTAAAGCTCAGGCGCAGCGCCCAGAGGCCGAGCGAGCGCAGGTCTTCTTTTTTATCCAGCAGATACAGCTTTTTTCCGTTCAGGATGACGCTGCGGCAGGTGCCGCAGTCACGCACCACGCGGAACTCCTCGCCGATGCGGTCGACGAGCTTCGTCGCGCCGGTCTGACAGGCACAGGCGCCCGCGCGATTCTTCATCAGGCAGTTTTCCGTCAGCATCAGCGGCAGTCTGCCATAGACGATCAGCTCCACGGGCAGCGGCTTGGAGACGTCGCGAAGCTGCGCGAGCGTCATCTCAAATGACGCCGTTGCCGTCGTCAGTCCCAGCTTCGCCGGAAGCGCCAGCGCATGCGAATTATACAGATTCAGCCCGAAATCGCCCGCGATCTCCATGCCGCGCGACTGCGCCAGAGGGATATGCCCGAGGTTTCCGAGCAGGACGCGGCGCACACCGAGCGACACGGCGGTGTCGAGCGCATGCAAAATGCCCGCCGTCTCGTCGTCGCGTATCACGCGCGGCAAAATTGCCGCAAGGGTCTGACGGCGCGCCAGCCGCCGATAGAACTCCGGATTCGCAAGAAGCTCACTGAGCGGCACATAGAGCACCGCCGGCTTCATTTGCAGCAGCTTGGGCGTGATCTGCTCCGTTTTCAGGATACTCACCGTCAGCTCCGGCGCGTTCCGCGTTCCGAAAAAGCGCTGCGGCGCGGCATACGTTCCCGTCTCGACCGCCTCGCGCCGAGCGCGCACGGCGGAAAGATGGGAAAGCACCTCGCGACGCAGACGGTTGATCTCCGCCGCGGAAACGCTCAAGCCGGGGTCGACCACGCAGCGCACCGCCTCGCACAGATACGGCGTGCCGCCGGTCTTGGCAAGGCGGACTTCCAGCTCCTCCGGCGTGATGGGGCGGCTGCGCGCCGCTTCCGGCTGCGTGCCCTCCGCCTTGCAGATGTTGCCGTCGTTGTCCTGCACGGCAAGCTGCACGTTCTTCCCGGCAGAGACAATCGCATAAAACCGCACCGGCACACGCTGCGCCTCGGCGTTTTCATACGTTGCGCGCGCCGCCTGAAGCAGCGCCGGGTTTTCTCCCTCGCCCGTGCGCGTGCCGAACATCGACTCGCCCAGACGTCCGAGATAATAGCCCTGCGTGAAGCCTTGACGGGAAAACGCGCTGCGCAGACGCTTCATCATCTCCGCGTCGACGGGCGCGCCGTCGAGGGCGCTGCGGTAAATTCCCGTCACCGTTGCGACGTATTCCGGACGCTTCATGCGTCCTTCCAGCTTAACACTGGCGACGCCCATCGTCTCCAGCTCACGAAGGTACTGCACGAGGCAGTTGTCCTTCAGGCTCAGGGGATATTTTTCTTCAAAGCGGTCAAATCCGTAGGGCAGGCGGCACGGCTGGGCACACTGCCCGCGGTTGCCGGAGCGCCGGCCGATCACGGACGACATATAACACTGTCCGGAATAGCACATGCACAGCGCGCCGTGCGCAAACACCTCAATCTCGACCGGGCTTTTGCGGCAGATGACGGCAAGAGCTTCGCGCGGAAGCTCCCGTGCCAGCACGACACGCGAAATGCCGAGCGCCGCCGCCTGCTTCACGCCCTCAAGCGAATGAATGCTCATCTGCGTTGAGGCATGCAGCGCGACCGTGGGGGCAATCTTGCGGCAGAGGGCTACGATGCCGAAATCCTGCACGATGAACGCGTCCACGCCCGCCTTTGCCGCCGCGGCGATCAGCTTCGCCGCCTCGGGCAGCTCTCTGTCCGACACGAGCGTGTTGAGCGTCAGGTGAACCTTGACGCCGCGCACATGGCAATAGCGCACCGCCTCCGGTAGCTCCTCCAATGTGAAATTTCTCGCGCCGCGACGGGCGTTAAACGACTCCACGCCGAGATAGACCGCGTCCGCGCCGTTGCAGACCGCAGCGCGCAGCGCATCAAAGCTCCCGGCAGGAGAAAGTAGTTCGAGCATAGTTCCGACTCCTGATGATTCCGCCGCCGCATGCAAAATCCGGCAGCCTAAAAATGATCGTGAAGATTATACCACATCCGACCCCGCAATTGCTACCGCCGGAATGCGAATTTTACAAATTTGTCAAAATTTTTTCCGTTTTTCGCGCAAATGCGCGGGAATTTTTCTGTTTTTTGCCATTCGGTTGACATAATATCCTTATATTTCCCCGCTCCGCTGTGCATAAGTGCAGCAATTGCAGCAAATTCACAGGGTTATGCACAGCCCGCGCGGCGGCTCATTATGGAAACCACCCCGCCCGCACAAAATCCGAAGAAATACTGTGCAAATCGCGAAAATTGTGCTATAATAACCGCAATCGCAGTTATTATAACAATTTATTGACCGCCATTTTCCTCCTCGGCTTCGCCGAAAGCCGGAAAAAACGGCTGTGTTATCGCAATCGCAAAGCGGAAAACAGGAGAATCCCGAATGATGAAACGACGTTTTTTTACCCTGCTGCTCGCGCTCGTGCTGCTGTTGCAGGGCTGCGGCTTGCAGTCGCTTCTCCCCGGCTTCGACGACTTGCCGACCCCCGAGCACACCGGCTTCACGCCGACCTTCCTGCGCCCGTATGACCCGCTGCTCGAACCGGTCGCCTTTTCGCAGCTTACCTATGCACGCCCGGAATCCGAGGCGCCGATCGCCGCGCTTGAGGGTCTGACGGCATCGCTGGAAGCCGACGACCTTTCGCTCGATGACGTGCTCACGCGCTACTGCGACGCCTACGACGAATATGTCCTCTTTGAGACGATGACGCAGCTTGCTTACATTCTCTACACCCTCGACCTCAACGACACTGCACGCAGCGAGGAATACAACCTTTGCAGTGCGGAGCTTCTGCTGCTTTCACAGGCGTTGGAAAGCTGCTACATCGCGATGGCGGCGTCCCCGCTGCGCACGGAGCTGGAAGATGAGCTGTTCGGCGAGGGCTTCTTCCTCGATTACGATTCGGAGGGTTTTTACTCCGACGACCGCGTGGTGGAGCTTTTGCAGCGCGATTCAGAGCTGCAAAGTGCCTATTTGGAGCTGCTGCTGGACGAAAGCAGCTTTGAAGCCGAATATGACGCGGCAGCGGAGATCTTCATTGCGCTTCTTCGCGTCCGCCGCGAGATCGCGCGGACGCTGGGCTATGACAGCTATGCGCAATTTGCCTACGACTTCTACTATGACCGCGACTACACCCCCGAGCAGGCGGATCGGTACACCGCCGACATCGCCGAGTGTCTCCCCTCTCTGCTGGACAGCGCGCTGAACTGTGGCTACTATGTCCCCATGCGCGCCGAGCGGGCGCTGCGGCTGCTCGACGGCGCGGCGCACTCCCTCGGCAGAGAATTCGCCGAAGTGTATGACTACATGGTCACATATGAGCTGTACGACATTTCCGACGACACGGGCAAAATGGGCGGCTCTTACACGACCTATCTGGAAGCCTATGAAATGCCCTACCTCTTTCTCTCCCCCACCGGCTCGTCCGACGATCTTTTGACGGCGGCGCATGAATTCGGGCATTTTGTCGACGCCTATGTCAACTGCAACATGACCGTCTCGACCGACTGCGCGGAGATCTTCTCCAATGCGCTGGAATACCTGATGCTCGACCGCTTCGCCCTGACCGACGCAACGCGCGAAGCCCTGACCGCCTCCAAGCTCGCCGATTCGCTGTTCGTCTTCCTGTCTCAGGCGTGCTACGCGGAGTTTGAGCGCCGCGTCTATGCCCTGCCCGACGAAGACCTGACCGCCGAGCGGCTGGGCGAGGTCTTTGCCGCATGCTGCGCCGATTTCGGTCTGGCAGACCTCTACGGCTCGTCACGCGAAGCGTTGGAAAAAAGCTGGGTACTGATTCACCATTTCTACATTGCGCCGTTCTATGTCATCAGCTACTGCGTCTCGGAGGACGCCGCACTGCGGGTCTATCAGTGCGAGCTGGAGAACGGAAGCGGTCTGGACACCTACCTCCGTCTGCTCTATCGCAGCGCGGAAAATACCTTTGTCAATCTGCTGGACGAGGCGGAGCTCGGCTCTCCGTTTGACAGCGGACGCATGGAAGAATTACAGGCGTTTTACGCCGAAGCATTTGCAAGGAGAACACCATGAACGATGTGATCGCCGCCGTTGCCACAGGCAAAGTCCCCTGTGCCATCGGCATTTTGCGCCTGTCCGGTGACGGCTGCGCCTCGGTTGCGGGGCGGGTCTTCACCCCCGACAGCGGCAAGCCGCTCTCTCAGGCGCCCGACCGAAAGCTCGTCCTCGGCACGCTGCACGACCGAACCGGTCGGATGATCGATCAGGCGCTTGCCGTCTGCTGCCGCGCGCCGCACAGCTACACCGGCGAGGACACGGTCGAGCTGCAATGCCACGGCTCACCCGCGATGCTGGCTGCGGGACTGGAAGCCCTGTTCCATGCCGGAGCGCGGCAGGCTGCCCCCGGCGAATTCACCAAACGCGCCTTTCTCAACGGCAAGCTCGACCTGACGCAGGCGGAAGCGGTCGTCGACCTAATCGACGCCGAGACCGCCGAAGCCGCCGCGAACGCTGCAGGTCAGCTCGGCGGCGTGCTGGCGCGGCAAATCACGCCGGTCTACGACGAAATGGCGGAGCTTTGCAGCCATTTTCACGCTGTTTTGGACTATCCCGACGAGGATATCGAGGATTTCGGCGTGCAGGAGCTTGCCGCCACGCTGGAAAGCGCCGAGTTGAAGCTTTCCGCCATGCTCGCGACCTATGAGCGCGGACGACATTTGAAGCACGGCGTCAAGACCGTCCTGCTGGGTAGACCGAACGCGGGCAAATCCTCGCTGTTCAACGCGCTGGCGGGCTTTGACCGCGTGATCGTCACGGAGATCGCCGGCACAACACGCGACACGGTGGAAGAACCCGTGCGCGTAGGGCAGGTGCTTTTGCGCCTGACAGACACCGCCGGCATCCGCGAAGCAAGCGACCGCATCGAGGCGCTGGGCGTTGAGCGTTCGGAGCGCGCAGCGCAGGAGGCGGAGCTTGCGATCTTCGTCTGCGACGGCTCAGAGCCGCTGAACGACGAAGACCTGCGCGCCATGCAGACGGCAAAACGCGCGCCACGCAGCCTTGCCGTTTTGAACAAATCCGATCGCCCGCAGTGCGTAGCGTCGTCCGACCTGCCGTTTGAAACGGTGCTCTCCCTCTCGGCGCAGACCGGCGAGGGCTTGGACGCCCTGACCGCCCTGATCGGGCAGTGGTATGCAGCCGACGGGCAGTGCGACGGCTCGATTTTGACCAACGCACGGCAATTCGGCGCCATTACCCGCGCGCAGGAAGCCGTTTTGCGCGCAAAGGTCGCCCTGCGCCGCGGTCTGACCCCGGACGCCGTGCTGACGGACGTGGAGGAAGCCATGCAGGCGCTCGGCGAGGTCATCGGGCGCACCGTCCGTGAGGACATCACAAATCGCATTTTCGAACGCTTCTGCGTCGGAAAATAAAGGAGAACAACATGGAAGCAACCCTTCGTGAGGAATGCCGGCGGCGCGGCATCCCGCTGACGGACGCGCAGATCGAGCAATTCTGCGCATTCGGCGCGGCGCTGCTGGAAAAGAACCGCGTCATGAACCTGACCGCCATCACCGAGCCGGACGCCGTGGCGCGACTGCACTTTGCCGACTGTCTTTCCCTGCTGAACATTGTCGATTTCAAGGAAAAACGGGTCATTGACGTCGGCTGCGGCGCGGGCTTTCCGGGCGTGCCGCTCAAGCTGGGCGAGCCGTCCGTTCGCCTGACGCTGCTCGACAGCCTGCAAAAGCGCGTTCACTGGCTGGACGAAACGCTCGGCGCGATGGGCGTGGAAGCCGAATGCGTCGCCGCCCGCGCAGAGGAATTCGCGGCGCGTGAGCAATATGACATTGCAGTTTCCAGGGCCGTTGCGCGGCTGAACGTGCTGTGCGAGCTGTGTCTGCCGTTTGTGAAAGTCGGCGGATATTTTCTCGCCATGAAAGCCGCCGCCGCGCAGGAAGAACTGGACGAAGCGCACCGCGCCGTCTCCGTTCTGGGCGGCACGGTCGAGCGCATTGCGGAATATGAGATGGACGGCGCTGCGCGCCGCGTGATCGTCATTCGAAAGATTCGCCCGACACCTCCCGCCTACCCCCGCCGTTTTTCCAAAATAAAGCAGCAACCACAGTAAAAAATCATCGCAAAATGACTGGTCAAATCATGCGATACTTC
>CAYRMX010000015.1:0-18020 GCA_964425295.1 uncultured Oscillospiraceae bacterium
GGATTTTCAGTCCGCTGCTCTACCTACTGAGCTACAGAGGCATATTGAGCCGAGAAGAACTCGGCTCACATGCGTTAAATATGGCGACCCGGAACGGACTCGAACCGTCGACCTCCAGCGTGACAGGCTGGCGTGCTAACCGACTGCACCACCGGGCCAAGTGGTGGTGGGAACAACAGGGCTCGAACCTGTGACCCCATGCTTGTAAGGCATGTGCTCTCCCAGCTGAGCTATGCTCCCGAACTGCTGACTCACATCAGCGACGGGTTTTATTATACACAGTCGACCCCATTTTGTCAAGCATAATTTTGAAAAAAAGCGAATATTTTTTTGAGCTTGTTATTTGCTTCGCAGAACGCCGATTTTTGCCCAAAAATCAGAACTTCCGGCGCCCGATGTGAAACACCGAAGCGCCGGAAATCGCTCAATCCAGTCCCTCCAGCAGGGCGTTGACCTCCTGCGGCGTAAATTCATAGACCGTGTCACAGAACTGGCACTCAATCGTGATGGGCTTTCCGTCATCGACGATCTCCCGAAGCTCTTTCTTCCCGATCGTGATGAGCGTCCGCTCCACGCGCTCGCGGCTGCAATAGCATTTGTACGCCACGGGCGTCTCGCCGAAAAACTCCAGCTCGAACTCGCATAGCACCTTGCGCAGGATCTCCTCCGGCGAAAGCCCGGCGTCCAGCATCGGCGTAACCGCACCGGCGCAGGCAATGCCCGTCTCGATTTTCATGATGACGTCGTCGGGCGCACCGGGCAAAAGCTGAATCAGATAGCCTCCCGCGACCTTGACACTCTGATCGACATCGACCAGCACGCCGAGGGCGCACGCCGTCGGTGTCTGCTCACTCTGCGCAAAATAGGCGGTGATATCGTCGGCGATCTCGCCGCTGACCAGCTCGATCGAGCCGATGTACGGCTCTTTCATTTGCAGATCACGGATGACCGTGAGCATGCCGTCCGTGCCGACCGCCGCGCCTACGTCGAGCTTGCCTGCATACTTTTCCAGCAACGAAATGCCGGGGTTCTGCACATAGCCGCGGACGTTTCCGACGGGGTCGGAGGTCGCGAGAATCGTTCCCAGCGGGCCGCCGCCCTTGAATTGCAGGGTCAGCGCACCGTTTTCGACCTTTTGCAGGTTGCCCATCATCGAGCACGCCGTCAGCACCCGTCCGAGTGCTGCCGTCGCGGTGGGCGTCGTCTTGTGGATGGTACGCGCCCGCTCGACCATCGCCGTCGACGAGATCGCCATTGCTTTCACAAAGCCATCTTTCGTCATCGCGCGCACAATATAATCATTCATGCTTATTCCTCTTTCCATGCGGCAAAATAAATGCGCTGCTCATTCTCTCGCGGCGCTTCCACGCGGCAGTCTCCGAAGCGGCGCACGGCGGCAAAGCCCGCCTCCGAAAGCCACGCCTCCAGTTCGTCCGGCGCATAGGCATATTCGCAGTGCTGCTCAAAGCTGCGCTCCCAGAGCGCGCCGTGCTTGCAGAACAGGTCGATGCCGTAATAGCAGCAATTTTCGTCCCGGTCGAATTCCGCACGCCAGACGCAGTAGCTTTCCTCGTTTTCATCGAGAAACACCTGTCCGTCGAGTGCATGCAGCTTCTCCGGAGTGTTGATGTCGAAAAAGAAGACGCCGCCCGGCGCAAGCGAAGCATAGACGCGGCGCAACGTCTCGCGGCAGTCGGCAGGGTCTGTCAGGTAATTCAGGCTGTCAAGCAGGCAGACAACGGCGTCAACTTCCTGCGGCAGACGCAGCCGCTGCATCGGCTGACGGATAAAATACGGTGCATTTTCCGTCAGCTCCGCCGCTTTCTGCGCCGCGACGGTCAGCATTTCCTCGGAAATGTCCGCGCCGAGGACGCGGTAGCCGCGCCGTGCAAGCAGGACAGACGTAGAGCCGGTGCCGCAGGCGAGGTCGAGCACCGTTTCCGGCATTTTCTTCCCCGACGCACGCAGCACCGCCTCCAAAAAATCGCAGACCGCCGCATAGTCAATGTCCCGCGTCAGTCCGTCATATGCCCCTGCCAGCGTGTTATACGCCGTCATTCGTCCTCCTGCATGCGCTCGAAGATCATTGCGTAAGCACCCGTGCCGTTGACGAGGCTGCGGTTGACGCGGCTGATCGTCGCGGAGCTTGCGTTCGTCTCGGCGAGAATGTCGTTATAGATCATGCCGGAATTGAGCATTTTGGCGACCTCATAGCGCTGCTCGATGGCGTCGAGCTCCGCCTGCGTGCAGAGGTCGCAGAGAAAGTCATGGCATTCCTCCGCCGTGCGGAGCTTCAAAAACGCGCGATACATCTCGCAATTCGGGTCGGAATGTTTGTTGTTACGGTTATTCATGGAGTGCCTCCGTTGTTCATATTCTTTTGACGCACCATCAGTATATCACTTTGAAGTGCGAAAGTAAAGCAGGAAAAAACGGCTCGCCGCATGAAACGTGCGGCGAGCCGTGCCGGATTCAGGATTTGTTGAAGATCTTGAAGATCTCGTCGATGTCGTCGATGTCCGAAGTGGCGCTGATTTCGGGCTTGTCCGAGGTCTTCGCGGCGGCAGCGGCGGAGAAGATGCCCTTGTTCTCGGTCTTTTTCTTCTCTTCAAAGCCGGTGGCGATGACCGTGACGCGCATTTCGTCTTCAAATTCCTCGGAGAACGCAGCGCCGAAGATGATATTCGCTTCGGGGTTGGCGGCTTCCATGACGATGTTCGCAGCCGTCTCCACGTCGTCCAGGCCGAGGTCTGCCGAGCCGGTGACGTTGATGAGGACGCCGGTTGCACCGTTGATGGACGTTTCGAGCAGCGGGCTTGCCACGGCAGCCATCGCCGCCTGCTCCGCCTTTTCACGGCCGGACGCCGTGCCGACGCCCATGTGCGCATGACCCGCGTTCTTCATGATGGCGGAAACGTCGGCGAAGTCGAGGTTGATGAGGACGCGGTCGGAATAGCCGACCAGCTCGGAGATGGAAGTCACCGCCTGCTTCAGAACATCGTCCGCGATGCCGAACGCGTTGGCAAAAGTGATCTTCTGATCGGTGACGTATTTCAGGCGGTCGTTCGGGATGACGATGAGCGAGTCGACCTTTTCGGACAGAGACGCGATGCCCGCCTCTGCCTGCTTCATGCGGTTAGCACCCTCGAAGCGGAACGGCTTCGTGACGACGCCGACGGTCAGAATACCCGCCTCATGTGCGAGGTCGGCAATGATCGGCGCAGCGCCGGTGCCCGTGCCGCCGCCCATGCCGGCAGTGATAAAGACCATGTCGGTGCCTTCGAGGATCTTGGAGATCGCAGCGCGGCTCTCCTCGGCGGACTTTCTGCCGATTTCAGGCTTGGAGCCGGCGCCCATGCCGCCGGTCAGCTTTTCGCCGATCTGCAGCTTATTTTCGCACTTGGACTTGTTGAGGTCCTGGCGGTCGGTGTTCACGACAACGAAGTCGACACCGCCGATGCGGCCTTCGATCATGCGATTGACAACGTTATTCCCGGCGCCGCCAACGCCGATGACCTTAATATTAACGACCTTATCTGTGTAAATTTCGGACATTGTGAATCTCCTCCTATGTATACTGAAAATGACAATCTAGATTATATGCAGATTTATACTTTTCTATTTTATCCTGAATTCTTTCTCAGGTCAATAGAATTTCTCGCTTTTGGCAAAAATATTTACAATTTTTCACGAAAATTTCATTCGTTTAACGTTACGCGCGCCTCATTTCCGCTTTTGAGCGTCAAATCGATCGTTCCCGTGGCGTAGGATTTCTGCTCCGCGATCACGATCTTGAGGAATTCGAGCTTGTAATCGAGCTGATCGCCGCTGCCGAGCTCGACGAGGAAGCGATCGCCGTACTGCACGCTGAGATTGTAAGACGACGGCACGTTCACCGACGTGATTTCCTTGGTGAGTTCCGCGTTTTCCAGCTCCTCGAGCAGCTTTTTTGCCGCCGCGAGCTGCAAGGACGCAGCGCTCTCCTTGCCCGCCTCGGCGCTGACGGTGACCTCTTCGCCGAGGGTCGGGGTCTTGATCGTCAGGCCGGTCAGTTGGATGTGTGTCTTTGCCGACTGCTCCGTGAGCTGTTCGGTCGCCTTGCCGTTGGCGGTCATAAGATACCAGCCGCCCGCCTCGTCGCGCACGCAGTACGTCGCATCAAATTCCGTCACATGGATAACAAGCGTGTCGGGAAGCTGACGCGCGACCTGCACGCTGCGCACATACGGCAAAGCCGCCATCACATTCCCCGCGATCTGCCCGCGCTGAACGGTGAGCAGGTTGTCGCCCTGTGCCACGCCCGACGCTTCGAGAATTTCCTCCGGGGTATAATAATTGCCGCCGTCCACTTCCAGATGGCGCACGCGGAAGAAAATAACCATGCTCAATACCAGTGCCGCGACCACGCCCAGCATGATGAGCAGGCGCTTCCAGACCTCGGCGTTGATGCGCTTGGGTGTGCGGTGCTTCGCCTTGCGCACCTGCTTTTCGCGCAGAGCGTCGAGGCGGTCGCGTTCCCGACGCTCGTCGCGGCGGCGCTGCGCCTCCTGCGCCGCGCGGGAAGTACGCTCAACATTGCGGTGCGGCTGCTCGGCGCGCCGCACGCGCTCCGCTGTGTGCTCGCTCTGCACCGTTTCGGCGCTGCGTCGGGGCGCTGAGGCGCGGGTCGTGCGCTGCTGCGCCGGTCGGGTGCGCCGCGCAGGCTGCTGCGCAGCGCGCGGTGCGCGCCGTTCGTTTCTTTCGTGTTCCATAAGCATTACTGCCTTTCCTTGATTTCTGCGCCGCAGCCCCGCAAAGTCGAAACCAACTCCGCATAGCCGCGCTGCATATGCTCCGTCCGTGTGACAAGCGACTGTCCGTTTGCCGCCAGCGCCGCGATCACCATTGCCGCCCCGCCGCGAAGATCGGTCGCTTCGACCGCCGCACCGTGCAGCTCCTTCACGCCGCGAACGACCGCATGCCGCCGCGCGGCGCGGATATGCGCGCCCATTGCGCAAAGCGCGGGGACGTGGCGAAAACGGTCGGAAAAGATCGTCTCTTCAAATACACTTACGCCCTCCGCCGTCGCCATGAGCGCCATGATCGGCGCCTGTGCATCGGTCGGAAAGCCGTCATACGGTGCGGTTCTGATCGGGCTGACCGCCGAAAAGCGCCCGCACCGAAGCCGCAGCTCATTCTCCCGTTCGGCAAGCTCACAGCCGCCGCGCCGCAGCACCTGCGTCACAGCCGTCAAATGTGCCGGGCAGACGCGATGCAGCGCAAGCTCGCCCCGCGTTGCCGCAGCCGCGGCAAGATACGTCGCCGCCTCCATGCGGTCGGGCATGACGGTATATTCCGCGCCGTGCAGCTCCCGCCCGCCCCGAATGCGCAGAACGGACGTGCCCGTGCCGGAAATTTCCGCCCCGCAGGCTTGCAGAAAACCGACCAGATCGTCGATCTCCGGCTCGCGCGCCGCGTTGCACAAAACCGTCTCCCCGCGGCACGCCAGCGCCGCCAGAAGCAGATTTTCCGTCGCACCGACGCTGGGAAACGGCAGAGCGACGGTACATCCGCGCAGCGTTTTTGCCGCGCAGCAGAGCGTCTTCCCGTCCGTGCGGCACTCCGCGCCCATGAGCGAAAGCCCGCGCAGATGCAGGTCGATCGGGCGCTCGCCGAGGACGCAGCCGCCGGGCGGCGAAAGGCGCGCCTCCGAAAACCGCGCCAAAAGCGACCCGAGAAAGATCACCGCCGCGCGCATGCGACACATCAGCGCCGCGGGGATCTCCATGCGGTTGGCGGGATATGTATCGATCTCAACGGTCGTTCCGCGCCGCTCCGCTACGCAGCCGAGGCTGCGCGCAATGGCAAGCGCATCGTCCACATCGGAGATCGGCGGACAGTTGTGCAGCACGCAGTGGCTTTTTGTCACGAGCGTGGCGGCAAGAATCGGCAGGACGCTGTTCTTCGCGCCGTGAATCGTCACGGTACCGCACAGGCTTCGTCCGCCGCGGATCAGATAGGCTCCCATAGGCAAACCTCCGACTCGGAAATTTGCCCCATCCTATGCCGAAAACGGGCTTAATGTGCCTGTTTTGCCAATTCCATGAGAATCCGATAAATTCGTTCGGCAGAATCGACGACCGCGATCTGCCGCAATGCCGAGCGCATGCTCGCACGGCGCGGCGCATCCTCGAGCAGCGCCTTTGCCGTTTCATACAGGCGCTCTCCGTCGCATTCTTCCTCGCGCAGCACCACTGCCGCGCCGCGCTGCTCCAAAATCCGAGCATTTTTTTCCTGATGGTTGTTCGTCACATTCGGGGACGGAACGATGATGCAGGGCGTGCCCGCCGCAGCGATCTCGTTCAGGGTCGAAGCCCCCGCGCGACTGATGACAAGATCCGCCGCCGCCATCAGCGTCGGCATATTATAGATATATTCCTGCATCGTCACCAGTGGATGCGTAGGCAGGTCGACCCCCTGCTCCTTAACGTATTCCGGCATCCAGCGCCAGCCGAACGATCCGGTCGCATGGATGTGACGATAGCGTTCTTCCCGGCATTCAAGCTTCATGAACTGCGCGATTTTTTTGTTCATCTCTCGCGCGCCGAGGCTGCCCCAAGCCGAAACGATCAGTGGCTTGTCATCGAGCCCCAGCTCTTTGCGGGCGTCCTCGCGCTTGGTGAAGACGAACGCCTCCTGCACGGGCATGCCGACGGCAACGACGCGCTCGGCGTGCTTGTATTCCGCGCGGCTTTCCTCGAAGCTGACGAGGATTTTGTCGACCTTGTCGCAGACCATGCGCGTGGCAAGTCCGGGAACGGCGTTGGACTCATGCAGCGCGGTCGGGATACCGTTTTTGACGCCCTGCCGCAAAATGGGATAGCTTGCATAGCCGCCCGTTCCCAAAATCACATCGGGCTGAAATTCCCGAATGATTCGGTCGGCACGGCGCAGCGCCCGCCTGACGGCGAAGACCGCCATGATGTTGTGCCCGATCGCCGCGGGCTTCCAGCTCCGCAGATAGTTCGTGATGCTCAGCGTTTCGATGGGAAAACCCTCGCGGGGCACGAGCTTTTTTTCCAAACCGTCGTCACCGCCGACGAAGAGGATCTCGCTGTCCGGTTTGTGTTCGCGCAGGAGCTTCGCCACCGCAAGCGCCGGATTGATGTGCCCGCCGGTGCCGCCGCAGGTAAATATGACCTTCATAACCATGCTCCTTTACCTTGAAGAAATACTGCGGGAGATGTTGAGCATGATCCCGCATTCGGCAAGCTGCATAATCAGCGCCGTGCCGCCGGAGGAAAAGAACGGCAGCGAAATGCCCGTCGCAGGCAGAAGATTCGTCACGACCGCCACGTTCAAAATGACCTGAACGGCAAGCAGCGTCGTCAGTCCGACGCCCAAAAGCATGGAAAAGCGGTCGCGGGCGTGCAGCGCGATCCAGTAGCCGCGCAGAATCAACAGCGCAAACAGCAGCAAGATCGCAACTGCGCCGATAAAGCCCAGTTCTTCGCAGGCGATGGCGAAAATGTAGTCGTTGTGTTCCTCCGGGAGATAGAGATATTTTTGTCTGCCCCTGCCGAAGCCCAGCCCCAGCAGTCCGCCCGAACCGATGGCATATTCCGACTGCAATATTTGCAGACCGCTGTCGAGCGGGTCGGATTCCGGGTTGCGCCATGCAGTGATGCGCTCACTCGTGTAGCCGCCGCTGAGCAGCAGCGTCAAAAGCGCCGCGCCGCCGACCGCCGCCACGATGCCCAGATACTTGCGGTTGACGCCGCCGACCGCCATCATGACAAAGCACAAAATCGCAATGATAATCGTCGCGGAAAAGTGCGGTTCGAGCACCAGGAGCACTGCAATGAGCAGCATTGCCCCCGCGCACAGGCAGAACACGCGCAGGGACTTGATCTCCCGCTGCCGTCCCGTCATGATGACGGAAAGCGTAACAATCAGCGAGAATTTTGCCACCTCGGAGGGCTGAAACTGCGCAAAGCCGAGGTTGATCCAGCGCGTCGCGCCGTTGACATTCGTGCCGACGAGCAAAACCGCCGTCAGCAGTCCGACCGTAACAAGATAAATCAGGCGCGAACAGTTCCAATACCACGCATACGGCACGCGGCTGACGGCAAACATCGCCACCGTGCCGAGCAGCGCAAAGAGAAGTTGACTCGTAAAATAACTCGCAGAATTACCCGTGAGATAGTACGCCCGTGCATAACTGGCGGAAAAGAGCACAATCAGTCCGACCGCCGTCAGCAGAAGCGTCAGCAGGAGATACGGCAGATCGATCACCCCGAGGTCGTTCTCCACGACGCGCATGCGCCTTTCGGCGTTCTGCGGCCGCGCAGTGTCCGCCCGTTTCCGGAGCATTTCCTACCTCCTTTCCGCGAGACAGTTTCAGAACCAGCCCCGCACGCCAAACCAGGCAAGGACGCACATTCCGGCCGTCACCAGCACGAAGACCGTCCAGATCTTCTTCTCGGACCATCCGCACATCTCAAAATGATGGTGGATGGGCGCCATTTTGAACACGCGCTTGCCGTGAGACAGCTTGAAATACGTCACCTGAATGATGTCCGACAACGTTTCAATGATATAGATCAGTCCGACAAAGAGCAGCACCAGCGGCATATCCAGCGCGAACGCCATGCCGACCACGGCGCCGCCGAGGAAGAGCGAGCCGGTGTCGCCCATAAAAACCTTTGCGGGGTGGAAATTATAGCACAGGAAGCCGCCCAGACCGCCGAGCAGCGCCGCCGGGAAAGTCGCAAGCCCCGTGCGTTTCATGGAAACGGCAACGAGCGTGAAGAACAGCATCACGGGCATGGTCACGCCGGTCGCCAGGCCGTCGATGCCGTCGGTCAGGTTGACGGCGTTGACGCAGCCGATGATCGCAATGACCGCCACCGCCAGATACACCGCCGTCGGGACGGAAACGACCGGCTCTTTCACGAATGGGATATAGAGGTCATATTTCAGCGCGCCGGTGAAGTGCATCGCCAGCAGGAAGATGACCGCCGCAAGCACCTGAAGCAGCAGCTTCTGCTTGCCCGTCAGACCGAGGTTGCGGTGCTTTTTGACCTTGATGAAATCATCAAGAAAGCCGATCAGCCCGAACATTGCCGCAAGCGCAAGTACCAGAAAATGGGAATAATCCCCATCGGGCGTGCCCATCCAGCCCGTCAGCAGGCACAGGAACGATGCACCGATGAACGTCAGGCCGCCCATCGTCGGCGTGCCGGACTTACCGTTGTGCCACTTCGGCCCGACCTCGCGAATGGATTGTCCGGCTTTCAGCGCGCGCAGCGCGGGAATGAGCACTTTGCCCAACAGCAGTCCGAGCACAAGACCGCCCATAACCGAAACCAATACCATATAAATCGACTTATCCATGATGTTCTCCCCCAATTTCGCTTTCGTTCCACAGGAGCTGCAACACGCGCTCCATTTTCATGCCGCGGCTTCCCTTGCAGAGCAAGGCGTCGCCCGGCTTGAGCCGCTGCCGCAGTGTCGAAGCCAGCTCCTCATGCGTGGCAAAGCACTGCGCGCGCTCCATGCCGGCGTCCTTTGCGCCGCGCACATATTCTTCGCTGCAAGCGCCGTAGGCAAGCAGCTCGTCTGCGCAGTGCGCAGCCAGCCGCCCCGCCTCGTAATGCGCCTGCGGCGCAAATTCTCCGAGTTCCAGCATGCCGCCCAAAACGGCAATTTTTCTTCCCCGCACGCGTCCGAGCACGCCCATCGCCGCGCGCATGGACTCCGGCCCTGCGTTGTAGCAGTCGTCAAAGATCTGCACACCGCCGCGGGTATAATGATTTTGACGGTGACCGCTGCTCCGAAACGCGCGCAGCGCCGCCTGCATGTGTTCCGGCGAGACTCCGCAGAGGCTTCCCACCGTGATCGCCGCCAGCGCATCGAGGACGTTGTGCTCGCCGGGCAGCGGAAGCTCCACGGGGAACGTATTCCCGAACGCCGTGACGGTGAAGCGGGTCATGTCGCTCGTGCTTTCCACGTCCGACGCACGGACGTCGCAATGCGCGCCCAGCCCGAACGTCAGTGCGCCGCAGCGCGCCGCCTCGCGCGCAAGCAGGTCGTCGTCACCGTTGAAAACGACCTTTCCGTCGGGCCGCAGCCCCTCCAATATCTCCAGCTTCGCTTTCAGGATTCCCTCACGCGAGCCGAGATTTTCAATGTGCATCGTGCCGATGTTCGTGATCACGGCGATGTCGGGCTGCGCAATGCGCGTGAGCACCGAAAGTTCGCCGAAGTGGTTCATGCCCATTTCCAGCACCGCCGCCCGACAATCGGTCGGGATGCCCAGCACCGTGACGGGAAGCCCGATGCCGTTGTTGAAGTTTCGTTCCGTGCGGACGGTCGGCATTTGCATTTCCAGCACCGCCGCTGTCATTTCCTTGGTCGTCGTCTTGCCGACGCTTCCCGTAATGCCCACCACGCGGCAGGCAAGTGTCCGCCGCAGATTGCGGGCGATGTCCTGAAGCGCCGCGAGCGTATCGCCGACGTAGATCGCCGGTGCATCGACCGGCTCGCTCGCCAAAACCGCCGCCGCGCCCAGCTCCATCGCATTGCGTGCAAACGCATGCCCATTGCGCTCGCCGCTCAGGGCGACAAACAGCTCTCCCGGCTGCAAGCGGCGGGTATCGAAATTTGCGCCGCGAAACGTGCGCGCCGCATCGCTTTGTGCAACGCTGCCGCCGCACCACGCCGCCGCCTGTGCCAGTGTGATCTCTTCTATTCGCATAAAGCCGAGGTGACCTCCTCGCGTTCATCGAGATGTATTTTTTCCGTGCCGAGGATCTGATAGGTCTCATGTCCCTTTCCGGCGAGGACTATCATATCATCTTTTTGCGCAATATGCAAGGCTGTCCGTATCGCGCGCCGCCGATCCGGCTCGACAAGATGCGGCGTTTTCGTGTCTTCCATGCCGTGCAGGATCTCGCCGATGATCGTCTCCGGCTCTTCCGTGCGCGGATTGTCCGAGGTCACGATGACCATGTCGGCGTTGTCTGCGGCGATCCTTCCCATGATCGGACGCTTGGCGCGGTCGCGGTCACCGCCGCAGCCGAAGAGAACGATCAGACGCCCCTTGCAGAAGCCGCGCACCGAGCGCAGCAGCTTTTCCAGTCCGTCGGGCGTATGAGCATAGTCGATGAGCACGGTAAAATCCCTGCCCGGCGTCGGCACGACTTCAATGCGCCCCTTGACGCCCCGCGCCGTGGAAAGCGCGCGCACCGCGTCTTTCAGCCCGATGCCGAGCTGCCGTGCAATACCGAGGGCGACAAGCGCGTTGGAAACTGTGAATTCTCCGGGAATGCCGAGGCGCAGACGGGCGCAGTCTTCGCCCTCGCAGGCGTCAAATTCCACGCGGTCTGCATGCAGCGCCACATGCTCCGCGCGCAGATCGGCCGCATGCGTGCCGACGGTGTAGACCGCGCAGCTTGAAGCGGCGATCATGTTTTCCGCCGTTGGATCGTCCGTATTGAACACGCCCCGCGCGCAGCGGGTAAAGAGCATTGCCTTTGCCCTGCAATATTCTTCCATCGTGTGGTGGAAATCGAGATGGTCTTCCGTCAGGTTGGTGAATGCGCCGACGGCGAACGGAATGGCGTCCACGCGGTGCAGACACAGCGCGTGAGACGACACCTCCATGACAACGTGTGTGCAGCCGGCGTCGCGCATTTTCGCCAAAATCCCCTGCAATTCCAAGCTTTCCGGCGTGGTACGCTCGGTTTCGAGCACCTCGTCGCCGATGAGATTGCAGATCGTGCCGATCAGCCCGACCTTTGCGCCCGACACCGCTTCCAGAAGCGACTTGAGCAAATAGGTCACGGAGGTCTTGCCGTTCGTCCCGGTCACGCCGATGACCTGCATCGACCGCGCCGGATGCCCGTACCAATTCGCGCCCAGTAGGGCAAGCGCCTGTCTTGCCGACGCCACGCGCACCCATGGGATATTTTTCGGCATATCGCGCTCGCACAGCACGATCGCCGCGCCGCGTTCAACGGCGTCGGGAATAAAGCGGTGTCCGTCGGCGGCGTAGCCGGGGATGGCAACAAACAGCTCGCCGTTTTTCACCGTGCGCGACGAAGCGCTCACGCCCGCGATTTCCATGTCCATCGGCGCATTGGTTTCCAAAACCTCAATGCCGTTCAGCAATGCTTTCAGCTTCATAATTCGCTCCTAATCCATATCGGTCGTGTCTGCAAAAATAACCGTGATCGTCGTTCCGCGGTCGACCGTCGTGCCCGCGTCGATGCTCTGCGCGGTGGCAAGAACGTGCCGCGCTTCCCTGTCCGTGCCCTTTGCCTGCAAATAAAGCCCGCAGTCGGTCAGCGCCTGTGTCGCCTCGCCGGCGGTCATACCCAGAAGATCGGGCACCTGTACCTGCTCGGTCGGCATGGAATCGTCCGTGTAGAGCAGAACGGTCGAATGCCCCGGCACGAGCTTTCCCGCCTTGGGGATCTGGCTGACGACCGTCGAGCCGCTGCCGATCATACGGTATTCCAGTGCATATTCCGCGAGGCACTTTGCCGCCTCGCGCTCGGTCATGCCCTTGACGCTCGGCATACTGACATTCACGCGGTACAGATCCTCCGCGCTGTAGTCCGGCTCGACGCCGAGGTAGGGCAGAATATCCTCAAAAACCGCCGCGACGGTCGGCGCGCCCATGACGCCGCCGGAAATATACTGCCCGATGTTGGGGTTCGGCGTGTCCAGCGCGACCAAAACGACGTATTTCGGGTCGTCTATCGGCGCAACGCCAACAAACGAGGTGATTTTGTCATCGGTGGCTTTGCCCTGATCGAGCTTTTCCGCCGTGCCGGTCTTGCCGCCGATGCGGTAGCCGACGACCTTGCCGTTTTTCGCCGTTCCCTCGGTCACGACGGATTCGAGCAGACCGCACATGGTCGCCGACGTCTCCTCCGAGATCACCTGCCGCACAACGGTGCGTCCGTTCTGCGAAACGACATTTCCCTCTTCATCCAGCACCTCGGAAACCACATACGGTTCGAGCAGATATCCGCCGTTGACGATTGCGGCGATCGCCCGCACAAGCTGCAACGGTGTCGGCTTGATCGACTGCCCGAACGCCGTGGAAACCAGATAACTCGTGCCGTATGACGCGGCATTCGCCAGACGCTCCCGCGTGTGGAACAGTCCGCTCGATTCACCGGGCAGGTCAATGCCAGTCGTCTCCATCAGCCCAAAGGCGCGGCAATAGTCATAGAGCGTGTCGCCGCCCATTTGCAGCCCGATGTGAGCAAAGGCGATGTTGCACGACGCTTGCAGCGCCTCGGCAGTCGTCTCCGAGCCGTGCCCGCTGTGCCGCCAGCAATTGAGCACCTGCGAGCGCCCCTCGATCTTCTCCGCGCCGCCGCAGTAAAACGTATTGTTCAGCGTGACCTTGCCGGAATCGAGCGCTGCGGCAAGGGTGATGACCTTGAACGTCGAGCCGGGCTCGTAGCCATCCGAAACGCAGCGGTTGCGCCACTGTTTCAGCCGCGCCGCCGCCACGGCATTGTTATAAGTGTCGAATGCCGCCGAACGCTCCTCGCTTCCCTCCGGGCAGCGTTCCGCTGCGTCGTAAAGTTCGGAAAGTCGGGCTTTCTGCGCTTCGTCGAAGATTTCCAGATAATTGTTCGGGTCATAGCCGCCGAGTGTCGCCATTGCGAGAATCTCGCCCGTGTTGACGTCCATGACGATGCCGAATGCGCCGTTGAGCACGTCGTAGCGGTCGATGGCGTCGCGCATCTGCTTTTCCAGCGCCCGCTGCACGGTCAGGTCGATCGTCAGCACAAGGCTTTCGCCGTCGCTCGCCTCATAGTATTTTTCAAAGGAATAGAGCATTTCCGTCTCGTTGTTTCCCTTGGTCGTGATGACCGCGCCCGCCATACCCTCCAGCGCAGTGTTATAATAGGACTCCAAGCCCTCCGATCCTTTGTTCTCGGTGTTCGTGAAGCCCAGAAGCTGTGAGGCGACCTCATGATTCGGGTAATACCGCAGAGAATCCGGTTCCAGATGCACGCCGACAATGCCGCTTTCGCTGAGAAACGCCCGCACCGCGTCGCAGACATCCTGCGGCTGCTTGCGTTTGAGCATTTTGTAGCGCATTTTGGTGTCGGACGCCTGTTTTTTCACAAACTCCTCGCTGACACCCAGAATTTGGGAAAGATTACTCGCCAGCAAGTCGATGTCGACGGCGTTCTGCTTGAGCTCCAGCGGGTCGAGGAAGATGTTTTCCACGCTCGCCGACGCCGCCAGTACATCCATGTTGCGGTCGTAAATCGCGCCGCGCGAAGCAGTGACGCTGGTGCTGCGGGTCTGATTGCCGATCGCCTTGGACTCATAATATTCATGATCAATGAGCATCAGTTTGACCAGTCTGCCCACGAGAACGGCGAACGCCAGCACGCCGAACACCGCCATGAGCAGCACGATCCCTCTGCGGAGGTACGTCTCGGAAACGCCTTGCGGCTTCTTTCGTCTTCGTGCGATCTCCCGTTGCATCATGTCTGCCTCCCGGAAAGTGGGGTGCTCTGCGTGCGCGCACGCGGAGTATCAAAAACATGGGCGGCAACTCGGTTTCGCCGCCCATGTCCGTCAGATATATATGCGCCCCACTACGAGAAGTATTCCACCGCGTCGCGGAATACGCCGCAAAACGCGTCACAGACCTGCTGCACCAGACTTTTCTCCTCCGGCGCTTCAAACAGCTCCGTCGTGTCGTTTCCGTCGACCTGCACATAGACCTTCTGCGCTGCCGTCGGCTGCCGCAGACCGAGCGCCAGCGCACGCGCCTCGATCGCTTCCGGATCGATCGCGCTTTCATACTGCGCGCGCAGCCGCGCCTGTTCCTCGGAAAGCTCCGCGCTCCGGCTTTGCAGCTCGCCGACCTCGCTCTGCGCTTCATACAGCCGCACATAACTAAACACAACCAGCACCAGCAGCGC
Source organism: uncultured Oscillospiraceae bacterium (assembly GCA_964425295.1). Lineage (GTDB taxonomy): Bacteria > Bacillota > Clostridia > Oscillospirales > Oscillospiraceae > JAZOXB01. Next base: position 14,949 of record CAYRMX010000015.1, read on the forward strand.
CAACGCCGCCACAGTGCCGAGCAGTGCCAACGGAGAAACCGCCGGCTTGACCTTTCGAACCTGCACGCGGCGCACCGGCGCCTCGGGCAGTGCATTGGGACGTTCCGGCCGGTGCGCAGTGTTCGCGGCAAAGATGTCGTATGCCGCTGCGCCGTTGTATGCCTCACGCTGCGCCATTGTCGAACGCTCCTTTCAAAAATCGATTACAGGCGCTCCGCTACACGGAGCTTCGCGCTTCTTGCGCGGGGGTTTTCTTCCAGCTCCCGCGCGCCGGAAACGATCGGCTTGCGCGAGATCAGTCTGACCAGCGGCTTCTTGCCGCAGACGCAGACCGGGAACTCCGGCGGGCAGGTACAGCCCCGCGCCGCGCTCTGCATTGCGTTTTTCACAATGCGATCTTCCAGCGAATGGAACGTGATGACCGCCAGCCGCCCGCCGGGCTTCAGCCGCCCGATGGCGTCGTGCATCAGCCGTTCGACCGAGCCAAGCTCGTCATTGACGGCAATGCGGATTGCCTGAAAGCTCCGTTTCGCCGGATGCTGCTTTTCACGCAGCGCCTGCGCGGGCATTGCGCTGCGGATCACCTCCGCCAGCGCCAGTGTCGTTTCGATCGGCGCGTTCTCCCGCTTTCGGACGATGGCTGCCGCGATCTGCGGCGCATAGCGCTCCTCGCCGTATTCATATAAAATGCGGCGCAGCTCCTCCTGCGACCATGTGTTGACCACATCATGCGCCGTCAGTGAGTCCTCGCGGTTCATGCGCATATCGAGCGGCGCGTCCGCCATGTAGGAAAAGCCGCGCTGTGCGTCGTCAAGCTGCGGCGAGGACACGCCGAGATCAAACAGCATTCCGTCCACGGCGTCAATGCCGAGGTCGTCGAGAATGCGGTCAAGCTCCGAAAAATTCGAATGCACCGTCGTCACGCGGTCGGCATACTCTGCCAGTCGCAGCCGCGCCGCTTCCAGCGCGCTCGTGTCGCGGTCGACGCCGATCAGTCTGCCCGTCGTCAGCCTGCGCACGATCTCCAGCGAGTGTCCCGCGCCGCCGAGCGTGCCGTCGAGGTAGATCCCGTCCGACTTGATCGCCAGCGCGTCGATGCACTCCTGCAAAAGTACCGATTTATGTGAAAATTCCATCAGAATCCCAACTCGTCCATCACGGCGGCGATTGCCTCCGGCGTGAGGTATTTTGCTTCCTCTGCTTCATAGCGCTCTGCGGACCAGATCTCCGCCCGTCCCGCCTGACCGAGGAAGATGACCTCCTGCGCAATGCCCGCATAGGTGCGGAACGACTCCGGCAGGAGGAAGCGCCCCTGCTTGTCCGGCTCGCACTTGGTCACGTTGGCGAAAAAGAAGCGCATGGCGCGCGCCTTGGACGCGGGAAGCTCGTTGCAGTGGTCGAGCACTTTCTGCCATTCCCCCTCCGGGTAGACCGTCAGGCAGGCGTCGGGCGCTTTGGCGACATAGAACGCCGTTCCCAGCTCGTCTCGCAGCTTGGCGGGAACGAACAGCCGTCCCTTGGCGTCAAGCGTGTGCCGATATTGACCGTACATTTCCCTCACCTCACTCCATTTTGCTCATTTTCCATCCATTTTGCTCCACTTTGATATCAGTATACTATCCCCGCGCGAAAAATGCAATCATTTTTTCGGATTTCTTGGCAACATTTTTTCGTTTTTCCTGCAATTTTTCATCGAAAACCACATTTTTGAACAGATGTTTTCATATCCGCGCAAAAAATTCCTTTCGAGACGCCCGCTCTCTCCCCAACCGCAGGCTTCATGCGAACTGCTTTCTTCACGGATTCTTCCGCATTTTTATAAACACTTCTATATCGGAGATTTCCCTCTCCTACAATACGCAGTACTTTCTCACCGCAACTTCTGCCGCTATCATAGTAGCCGCAGTCTCCATTCGCAAAGGTTAACCGCGTAACCTCTTGCAAAAATCATCGGTCGGAATTGTGCATTTCACACAATTTCAACACACGTTCCATTAAGCCTGCGGTTTTTCGCAAGAAACCGCAGTATAATACAGAAGTACCAATTTTTGTCACTGTGCTCAAAAACGTGCCGAAAATTTTGTAAAATATGGCAACGGAAAAGCCCTTGCGGAAGCAGGGGCTTTTCGATATAATTAAGACTGTAATTGAAAACTGATAGCTGTAACGAAGTGCTTCGCGCACGGGCTTCCAACTATCACTCAGGGTTTCTTGAGTGGAGATGTTGAACATGGTTCTGCATCCCCATTTTTTGTTTTTTATGAAGGAGGTAACCATATGTACATTCTCGCAAACGGCAAGCTCATCACCCGCAGCGCCACGCTCCCCTATTTGCCCAACGGCGGCGTGGTCATCGACGGCACGAAGATCAAGGAGGTCGGAAAGACCGCCGAGCTGCGCGCGAAGTACCCCGACGCCGAGTTCATCGACGCCAAGGGCGGCGTCATCATGCCGGCGTTCATCAATGCTCACACGCACATCTATTCCGCGCTTGCCCGCGGTTTGTCGATCAAGGGCAACAACCCGACGAACTTCTTTGAAGTCCTCGACGGAACATGGTGGGCGATCGACCGCAAGCTGACGCTCAAGGGCACAAAGGCTTCTGCTGACGCGCTCTACCTCGACTGCATCAAACAGGGCGTCACGACCATTTTCGACCATCACGCCTCCTTCTGCGAAATCCCCGGAAGCCTGTTCCAAATCGCAGAGAGCGCGAAGCAGTTCGGCATCCGCTCCTGCCTGTGCTACGAGGTCTCCGACCGCGACGGTGAGGAAAAATCGATTCAGGCGGTCAAGGAAAACGCCGATTTCATCACCTACTGCACGCAGCAGAACGACCCGATGCTCGCCGCGATGTTCGGCGGTCATGCGCTGTTCACCATCTCTGACAAGACCTTTGACCGCATGGTCGAGGCGAACAACGGCCGCACCGGCTTCCACATCCACGTTTCCGAAGGCATGAACGACGTTTACGACAGCCTGCGCAACTATGGCCGCCGTCCCGTTCAGCGTCTGCAGGATCACGAGATTCTGGGCCCGAAGACCATCCTCGGCCACTGCATCCATGTCAAC
>CAYRMX010000016.1:0-17131 GCA_964425295.1 uncultured Oscillospiraceae bacterium
CGCTTGCGCCGCGGGCGGATCAGGTGATACCGCGAGAGCGTGCCGACGACACGCTCGTTTTCGTCGAGGATGGGATAGCAGCGGTAGCGGTTTTTCAGCATGCCCTCGCGCACGTCGTCGACAAAATCGTCGAGATGGAAGCATTCGACCTCCGTCGTGCGGCAAATGCGGGCGATCGGCACGGACTGATAGATCAGGCGCACGGCGCGGTAGGCGTCGAACGGGGTGGAGATGATGCAGGTGTCCGTCGGGAAACTGCGCAGCGACTCCTCCAGCTCCGCCTGACAGACGATCACGCAGCGCGCGCCGATTTCCAGCGCACGGCGCACCATGTCCGGCTGGTCACCGCAGACGACGACGCTGTCCTTGTCGGAAAAGAGCAGATTTTCGCAGCTCTGAGGCAGGGCGATCGTCACGTCGCCGCTGATGGTGTCGACGAGATTGCCCGCTTCGTTGAGAATCCTGCCCTCCAAAACGCTCAAAAGGTTGAAGACGGGGATCTGATCGATGTGCGGGTGCTCAATCGAGCGCATGTCGCAGGCGGCAATGTCGCCGGAGGAGAGCATGCCGTAGAGCGTGCCGTCCTCGTTGGTCACGGGGATAGCGGGCAGAGAGCGGTCTGCCGTCAAAATCGACCACGCGCGGCTGACCGTCACGGCGGACGAGAGCGCGGGCGGCGTGTCATAGTCCAGGTCGCGCACCTGCGTGCGCATCGTCTTGATCCACTGCGGCGCAGTGAAGCCGAATCGGTCGAGCACGAGCTGCGTTTCGTCGCTGACGTGCCCGAGGCGCGCGGCGCGGTATTCGCGGTCGCCGAGCGCATTGCGCAGTGCGGCATATGCCATCGCGGAGACGATGGAATCCGTGTCGGGATTTCGGTGCCCGGTGACGTAAATGGTATCCATAGTGCCCTCCTTGCAATTTGTGTCTTTATCGTAACCACTTTTTCCGATTCTGTCAACGTTTTTTCCGGAAACGTCGAAATTATGTTGCGAATTTTCTCCCTTTCTGTTATACTAAAACGCGTAGCGGTGCATGCGCCGCTGCGAAAACGAAATGAAGGAAGTGCTTTTATGAGCAAACCGACCCTGGTCGTTCTTGCGGCGGGGATGGGCAGTCGGTTCGGCGGTCTGAAGCAGATGACGCCGGTCGACACGCAAGGAAACAGCATTCTGCATTATTCGATTTATGACGCACTGACCGCCGGCTTCGGCAAGGTAGTCTTTATCATCAAGCGGGCGATCGCCGACGATTTCAAGAAAGTCACCGCCGGCGTCGAGCGCCACATCGACGTTGCCTATGTGAATCAGGAGGTCGACATGCTGCCTGCGGGCTTCACCGTGCCGGAAGGACGCGTCAAGCCGTGGGGCACGGGACATGCCGTCCTGTGTGCCAAGGACGCGATCGACGGCCCGTTCACCGTCATCAATGCCGACGATTTTTACGGACGCGGCGCATTTACTGCCATTGCGGAGTTTTTGACGCAGCCGCATGATGCCTGCGAATCCGCGATGGTCGGCTACCGCCTGCGCAACGCCATGACCGAAAACGGTCATGTTGCGCGCGGCGTCTGCACGATGGAAAACGGCTACCTCACCGGCGTGACCGAGCGCACGCACATTGAAAAGCGCGGCGAGGACGCCGCTTACACCGAAGACGGCGAGCATTTTGTCCCGCTCTCCGGCGACACGGTGGTCTCGATGAACTTCTGGGGCTTCGGAACGCAGATTCTGGACGAGCTGGAGACGCGATTCCCGAAGTTTTTGGAGGAAAATCTGCCGAAAAACCCGCAAAAATGCGAATTTTACCTCCCGACGGTCGCCAACGCGCAGATTCAGGAAGGCTTGGGACGTATTCGCGTGCTTCCCAGCGCCGAAACGTGGTACGGCGTGACTTACCGCGAAGACCTGCCGATGGTGCAGGCGGCAATCGCCCGAATGCACCGCGAGGGACGCTACCCCGAGATTCTGTTCCCGTAAAAAATCCCCCACGCTCCCGGAAAGGAGGCTGCAAGTATGATCGAAAATCTCAACCGCCAGACCTTTTCCGCTTACGGAAAAATCCTGCGCGACACGCTGCCAGACCGCGGCTTCCCCAAGGGTGGGGAATGGACGGAGGCGGTGCGCTCTTTCACCGCCGGACAGTCGAACTTCGTGCGCTGCGCGCAGCCGGTTTATCTCGATTTTGAGACGGGTATGACCGTGCTCGCCGTGCGCAGCGGGGAGGAAACGCACTGCTTTTATCTCGACAAGCCCATCTGCCTGAACGCGGAGACGGAATTTGCCCTCGTGCCGTATCAGCAGGAGTGCTCCGTGCGTATTGCGCATCCGACCGCCGCCGCGCCGGAGCTGCTGGACGCGTTCACTGCGCTGGAAAACCTCAAAATCGGCGACCGCCTGCGTCTGGGTGAAATTTACACTCTCTTTTACCGCGAGGAAAGCTGCGGCTTCCTTTTCAAGGGCGAAAAGCACTCGATGTATGAGCTGACCTACGTTGACCGCGGGCAGCTCCACTGTGTCGTCGAGGGCAACGGATTTCCCCTCAAACAGGGGCAGCTCATGTTTTTCGCTCCGGAGCAGTGGCATATGCAGTATACCGATCTGGACGTTTCCGCCCGTTTTTTGACGGTTTCGTTCGACCTCGAAGGCGAGTTGACCCTCCCGCTTGCCGATCGCGTGTTCGACCTTTCCTCCGTCGAGGCAGTGTATTTGAAGCAGCTCCTGCGGGAAATGGACGTCAACGACGCATTCAGCGGCGACGTCATCCGGGGCAATCTAAAGCTTCTGCTTCTGAGCATCCTGCGCAGCAGCGGAGGGCAGAAAAAGCGGTTGAAGACGCCGATGGCGCTGCGCAACGAGAACCAGCTCGTCAGCCGCACGCTGCAATACGTCGCCGATCATGTGTATGACAAGCTTTCCGTCGAAGCGGTCGCAAAAGAGGTGGGCGTCAGCGCCTCACACCTGACGGCGCTCTTCCGCCGCCAGATGAGCATTTCACCGGGCGAATACATCCGCCGCGTCAAGCTTGAGGAAAGCAAGACACTCATCCGCGAGGGACGGATGAACTTCTCACAGATCGCCGCCGCGCTGAATTATTCCACGATTCACCATTATTCGCGGCAGTTCAAGGACAATTTCGGCATGTCGCCGTCCGAATTCGCCAAAAGCATTCAGGATGAATGAAAAGCTCCCGTGCAGATTGCATGGGAGCTTTTGCTACGCACCAGGCATCATCGGCAGAGGGCGCGATGGGGGCGGTGCAAAATTTTAATCGTCGGCGAAGCCGACACTGCAACGGTTCACCTTTCACTATTCACTCGACGCGCGGCGGTGAATTTCCGCCTATGCCGCTCCATTGCCGCCTTACGGCTCGTCGGGGAGCTTGTTGTGCTTTTGCTGGCGCATCCAGATGTTCATGACGATGCTATGCGGCAGGAGCTTGACCAGCCGCACCTGCCAGCGCACGCGGAAGCCGTGAATGGAGACGTCCTTTTCGGAGCGGTAGAGATCTTTTAACGCGGTTGACATAACATCCCTTGCCTCATAGACCTTGTTATAATAGGTCACGGCGTCGGAGCTGGTTTGCAGCGCGTGGTCGAAGAACTCCGTCTTGACCCAGCCGGGGTTGACCGCCATCACGCGAATGCCGCGCGGCCGCACCTCGCGCGCCAGAGAGCGCGTGTAGCTCAGGACGAACGCCTTGCTCGCGGCGTAGACGTTCAGATACGGCACGGGCTGGAACGCCGAGAGTGAGTCGAGGTTCAGAAGCTTCGCGCCGCGCTTCATGTAGGGCAGCGTCATCTCCGCCACGGAGACGAGCGCCTTGCAGTTCAGGTCGATCATTTTCAGAGAATCGGCAAGGGGGATCTGATCGTAGCGCCCGAATTTGCCGAAGCCGGCGATGTTTGCAAGCAGCCCGACGTTCGGCTTTGCCGCTTCGAGCAGGTCGGCATAGTGCTGCAAATCCTCCGTGTCGGTCAGGTCGAGCGCGACCGGGCGAACCGGTACGGTCATTGCCTCCTTCAGCTCCTCCAGCCGCTCAACGCGGCGGGCGATGACCCAGATCTCCTCAAATTGCTCCCACTGCGGAAGCTGCGTGACCAGCTCGCGACCCATGCCGGAGCTGGCGCCTGTGACGATTGCGATTCGTTTCATCGGTGTGACCCCTTTCCTATTGATTCCGCGTCAGGCGATCGCCCGGATGGCGGACAGAGCGGCGTTAATCTCCGCCTCCGTCGTGGAATATCCGACCGAAAACCGCACGACACCGCGCGGAAATGTTCCAAGCGTTTTGTGCGCCGCCGGGGCGCAGTGCATGCCGCAGCGCGTCAGAATGCCGAATTCGCGCTCCAGACGGTCGGCGGCTTCGGCGTTGTCCTGCCGCAGAAAGTCGACTGCGACCACGCCGACGCGCTGCTCCGTGCGGCGCGTGCCGATCATGCGCACACCGTCTGTTTCGTCCAGCCCGCGGAGAAAGCGCTCCGTCAGGCGCAGCTCGTGCGCGCGCAGGGCATCAACGCCGATCCGGTTTACATAATCAAGAGCCGCCGCCCAGCCGTAAATTCCGGGCAGGTTGGGCGTGCCGGATTCGAAGCGGTCGGGGAGGTAGGGGGGCAGCTCCTCGGAATCCGAGACGCTGCCCGTGCCGCCCGCTATCAGCGGTGACAGGCCGGCGGCAAACGCCGGCGTGACCAGCAGCGCGCCGATGCCCTGCGGCCCGAGCAGCCCCTTGTGCGCCGGGAGTGCCAGCGCGCTGAGCTGCCACGCGGAAAAATCGATGGGCAGATGCCCCGCCGACTGCGACGCATCGAGGACGAGCGGGAGACCGTGGAGTTTACATAATTTTCCGACCGTTTCCGCGTCCTGCACCGTGCCGCAGACGTTTGAGGCGTGGTTGAGGACGAACAGGCGGGTGTTCGGGCGCAGGAGTGGCTCGATCGCCGCGAGGTTCATGCGCCCCTCGCCGTCGCAGGGGACGCGGTCAAATTCGACGCCGAGTTGCACGAGGGGGCGCATGACGGCGTTGTGCTCCATCGAGCTGATGAGCACATGGTCGCCGGGGCGCAGCCATCCCTTGACGGCAAGGTTCAGCGCCGCCGTCGCCCCCGCAGTCAGAAGAACGTGCGTCGGGTCGGGATGGTGCAGCAGGGCGCAAAGCCGCTCACGCACGGTGAGCTGTTCCAGCGCTGCCGCCTGCGCAGGGGCGTAGACGCCTCGGTTGACGCTCGCGCCCACGGAATCGAGATAAAATTTCATGCGGTCGCTGACCCCCGGCGCTTTCGGGAACGAGGTCGCGGCGTTGTCCAGATAGATCATGACGTGTGCCCCACTTTTTGTGTTTTTCGGATACAGGCGATGACCGGATCGATGCCGAGCGCTTTGACTGCTATACCGCTGCCGATCAAAATGATCGGCTGTTCCGTCAAAAAATGCGGTGTGATCTTCCCGCAAAGCCGCTGCATAAGAACCACTTCCTCTGTATATTCACTTCATTATACCCCGATTTCCGCGGAGATTCAAGCCGGAAAACCGCTGCGAAAAACCAATGATATTCTATTCGTCATTGTCGAATTTGCACGGGCGTACTTGACTTTGAACGCCACGTTCGTTATACTGGAAAAAGATAAACGCCATCGGCGTTGAAATCGAAAAGGAGAGAGGTTATGAAAAAGGAAAACTTCTTCAAAAAGAACTGGCTCGTCATGCTCTGCGGCCTGCTGATCGGCGCTGCGGCAGTGACGCTGACCAAATTCGGAAACCCCGGCAACATGGGCTTCTGCATTGCCTGCTTCCTGCGTGACATCGCCGGTGCACTGGGCTTGCAGGACGCGCACACCGTCGTTGAAGAGACGGGCGAAACCGTCCGCACGCTGTCGAACTTCCGTCCGGAGATCGTCGGCATCATCGTCGGCTCGTGCGTCATGGCGCTGGTCGGCAAGGAATTCAAGCCCAAGGGCGGCAGCTCCCCGTTCACCCGTTTCCTGCTGGGCGTGCTGGTCATGATGGGCGCGCTTGTCTTCCTCGGCTGCCCGCTGCGCATGGTCATCCGCATCGGCGGCGGCGACATGAACGCGATTCTGGGTCTGGTCGGCTTCACCATCGGTATTCTCGTCGGCATCGTATTCCTCAAAAAGGGCTTCACCCTCGGTCGTGCGTATAAGCAGACCAAGGCGGAAGGTCTTGCATTCCCGATCGTCATGGTCGGTCTGTTCGTTCTCTCGCTGGTCGGCACGACGCTCTACGCCTCCGGCGCAGCGCCCGGCAACAAGGCCGCTCCGTGGGCGCTCGCCCTCGTGATCGCCATTGTCGTCGGCGCTCTGGCACAGAAGAGTCGCCTGTGCATGGTCGGCGGTATCCGTGACGCCGTGATGTTCAAGGAATTCGGCCTGCTTGCCGGCTTCGGCGGCGTTCTGGTCGCGGTTCTGCTCGGCAACCTCATCGTCGGCAACGGTCTGAATTTCAGCTTCGACAATCAGCCCGTCGCACACACCGAATGGCTCTGGAACATGCTCGGCATGACGCTCGTCGGCTGGGGCTGCGTGCTTCTGGGCGGCTGCCCGCTGCGTCAGCTCATCCTCGCCGGTGAGGGCAACACCGACTCCGCCGTGACCGTCATGGGCATGATTGTCGGCGGCGGTCTGAGCCACACGCTCAAGATCGCATCCTCTGCCAAGGGCACTGCCGAAAACGGCCCCACCGCCGTCATCATCGGTCTTGTGATCGTTCTGGTCATCTCCGTGGTCAACACGCTGAAGGGGGCGAAGCAGTCATGATCGACGCCAGAGGACTTTCCTGCCCCATCCCCGTCCTGAAAGTTCAGGAAGCGGTCAAAAAGGACGCCCCGCAGAGCATTGAGGTTCTACTCGACAACGACACCGCCGTGCAGAACGTCACCCGTTTTGCAAACCACGCGGGCTACGCAGTTTCCGTCAAGGAGCTGGAGGATGACGAATTCTCCCTGACGCTGACGAAGCAATGAACGACTACCTCGCCACATTCCACACCCACCTTGCCGCGCTACTCACGCACCGCGCGATGACAAACGCCGGGTTGGAAGCGCGTATGGCGCCCGTACCGCGCAAGATCTCCTCGTCCTGCGGCACTTGCGTGTATTACCGCGCACAGACGCTCCGTTCGGAGCTGCTCGCCGCCGATACCGAGGCAGTCTACCAAATGCCGGAGGGCAAGCTCCTGCTGGAGCTGGATTGAATTACAAAGTGCGGCTCACCATAACGTGAGCCGCACTGTTCAGCGTGTCAAAAAATGTCCAAGGGACTTTTTTGACACGCTGCTTTCAAAATTGCAAAACATAATTTGTATAGATTGTTTTGCAATTTTGTCGCCTGCGGGCGAGTTATTGAACGCGAAAGGAAACCCTGACGGTTTCCTTTCACTCTTTTCTTCCCTCCGAAGATTTTATCCTGTACGTTTTTTGCCAGTCTGCAAAGTGCGGCTCACCATAACGTGAGCCGCACTGTTTCTGTTTTTGGGTGTTACAGGGTGAGTGTAGGGCAAAACGTGTCCTACGAAATTACAATCGATCTTGCCGAGCGGAATCGGTTTTTATACAAAACGGAACGGGTTGGCGACGTCGCTGCCCCAGAGGGCGGTGGCGATACGCCACATGGCTTTGGCGTGAATGCGGTCGTGCCAGAGAAAGCGGCGCAGCACCTTGCGCAGCGTCCAAAGCTCACCGTCCGGCGCGGTATAGACGCGGGCGGAAAGATAGTCCGGCAGGGCTTCCAGCTCGGAAAGGACGTGCATGCGGTTGGCGTAGATGTCGTCCACATTCTCAAAATCCAGTCCGAGCGCGGCGGCATAATACGCCGTGACCTGATTGGTGTGCGTGTACATTTCGCGCGGGGTGCGCGGAACAGGCCCGTAAAAGCTCGTGCGCGGGGCGCGACCGGAGATATCGGGGTTGGGAATGCTCTGATAAAGGCGGCGGAAGTCGCGCGCCGACTGCAAAACCAGCAGCTTCTGCGCTTCGTATTCTGCCTGCGTCATCGGTGTCTGCTCGCTGTCAAAGAGCACGTCCGAGTCGGCATCGCAGACCTGCAAATCGGAATGCTTGCGCTGCACGATGTCGATTTCCGGCGCTTCGGGCGTCGGCGCGAGGCGACGACTCCAGTGCAGATAGCTGCGCAGCTCGCCGCCGAACTTGGCAAGCGCCTGATTTTCGTCCTCTCCGCGCACATATGCGCCGGGGTAGTTGGCGGCGTAGATCAGGCAGCCGCCGTCGTTATATTCGCAGACAGCCTCAATTTTCATGGTTCATCCTCCTCGATGGGAGCGGCAAGCACCGCGTTCACGGCCTTGTCATGCGTCTCGACGCACACGGCGGGAAGAAGCTGAAAGTCATAGCACAGAGCGATCGTCGGGTGCGGCTCGGCGTCCAGAAAACGGTCGTAAAAACCGCCGCCGTAGCCCAGTCGGTGTCCCTGCGGATCAAAGGCAAGCCCGGGCATCAGCACGAGCGCCGTCGGATCGTCCGCGACCGCTCCGGAAACGGGCTCGGGAATGCCGCGGTAGCCGTCGGCGAGGACGGAATTTTCGTCCAGCCAGAGAAAGTGCATTTCTTCGCCGAAGACTTTCGGCACGGCGACACGCTTCCCTTCTTCCTGTGCACGGCGAATGATCGCCTCGGTGCGCACCTCCTGATTATAGCTCAGGTAGGCGTAGACGGCGTCGGCGCGGCGATAGAGCGGGTGCGCAAAAAACTGCGCGGTAAGCGCGGCGGATGCACGCTCGATCTGTTGCGGCGTCAGGGCGCGCTTTTTTTCGGAAATCATGCGGCGCAGAGCGGATTTGTCCACGGCAATCACCTCTGCCTTTATTGTAGACCATGCGAAGAGGCCTGTCAATTAGAATTTTTTCGCCTTTCCCCGTCACCGGGGATGGTGTCGGCGTTCGGAGGTTCGGGCATGCCGTCGGGCGGTGTCATGCCGTTCGGGGGTTCGGGAATACCGTCCGGCGCTTGTGGCAGCCCGGCAGGCTTTTCGGGCATATCGGCGGGCTTTTCGGGCATATCGTCCTGCTTGCCGGGGTCGGGGCGGTCGCCCGGCGGCTGCATGCTGCCGAAGCCGTCTTTTCCGCCGAAGCCGCCCATGCCGCCCGACGTGCCGTAGATGAGCGTGTCGAGGGTGAGGGTTTTGGAAAAATCTCCGACGGTGAGGGTATAAGTCCCGCCCTGCACGAGCGCCGGACAGGTGACATTGACGCATTCAAAGAATTTTTTCGGCGTCCATTCCGGGAGAACTTCGCCCGCGCTGTCCGTGAGCGTGACGGCTGTGCCCGCCGCCTGCGCGCCGACAGTGAGGAGAATCGCGCCCTGCGTTGAGGCTGTGCCGAAGTTTTCCGCCATTGCGCTGCTTCCGGCGGCGAGCAGAATGCCGCCCGTCACGGTGGCGTCCGTGCCGAAGTCGAGCGCGCCGTTTCCGCCGTCGGTCGGGCCTGAGATATAGGTCTCGCCGCCGCTGATGGTCAAAGAGCCGTTGGAGTCCATGCCGTCGCCGCCTGCGTCGATGTGCAGAACGCCGCCGGAAATGTGGATGCTGCATTCGGAGGAAACGTCGCCGATGCCGCTTCCGTCTGCGGCGTTTAAGCCGTCGTCCGAGGCGGTGAGGTCAATCGTCCCGCCACTGATCTCAATTTGCAGTCCCTCGATGCCCTCGTAGCTTTTGGAGATTGTTAAATCGCCGCCGCTGACCGTGAGCAGACCGTCGGCATGCAGACCGTCGTCGCCCGCGGAAAGCGCGAGGCTTCCACCGCCGACGCGGAGGGCGTCGTCGGAATGCAGGGCGTCGTCCGCTGCGTCGATGACGAAGCTTCCGCCGAGGACGGTGCATGCGCCGCCGGACTTCATGCCCTTGGCGCTGGTCGAGTCTTCAAGCGCGGCGTCCGAGCCGCCGCCGGCCACAATGCGGTATTCGCCGTCCTCGACGAGCAGCGTGCCGGAGGCACTCACGCCGTCGCCGCCGGCGGTGACGGTGAAGCTCCCGCCGCGCAGGACGACAAAGCCGCGCGTATCGTCGTCGGAATTGTCGGCGTGAATGCCGTCTTTTTCCGCCGCGATGTCGAACGTGCCGCCCGCGATGCGAACGCTGTCCTTGCCGCAAAGCCCGTGCCGTGCGGCGGTGACGGTATAGCTTCCACCGGTGACGACGAGGTCGTCCTTGCAGACGACGCCGTGCCCGCCGGGGGCGTCGACGGCGAGCGTGCCCTGTCCATTGAGGGTCAGGGCGTCCCTGGAAAAGACGGCGGCGTCGATGTCGTTTTCGTCGATTGCGACGAAGCTTTCTCCGCAGGAAAGCGCGTTTTGAGAGTCTGCGGCGGTGGTGAGGAAGACCTTGTTCGCCCGACGGACGTAGACGGCGGCGGAGGTGGCGCAGTGGATGCTCACGCCGTCGAGGACGAGCCGCACCTTGTCGGTTTTCGCCGCGTCGACGATCAGCATGCCGTCTTCCAGCGTGCCGGAAAGCAGATATGTCCCCGCTGCGGTCACGGTGACGGTCGAGCCGGAGATCTGCACGGTTTCGTCGTTGCAAGCCGCGCCGTCGCCGTTCAGGGCGATGCGCACGGCGGTCGTTTCGTCAAAGCCGACCTCAAAATCCCGATCGGAAAAGAAGTCCTGCGTGTCGATTTCGGTCGTTTGCGGGGTGTCGACCTCCGCCGCGCAGCCGCACAGCAGAAGCAGCGCAAGCGCGGCGCAGAAAAACAGACGTTTCATGAATTTCACTCCCGTCAAAGCCCGACGGCGGGCGTCTCCTGCCGCAGAAGACTGATCTCCAGATTCCCATTGCGGCAGCGCAGCTTGTCGATGAATTCTTTGTCGGAGACGCGGTCACGAGACATCACCTGATAGGTCAGGCGAAACAGGCTGCCCATGTTGACGGTTTTCACGCCCGTCAGCTCCCATGCGCGCAGATATTCCTCGAAAATGTCGTCAAACACGCCGGAATAGTCCAAATCTTCCGGGATGGTGATGTGCAGCGTGCGGGGGCTTTGCGCCGCGCCGCCGAGGGAAATGCGACTGTAGAGCACGGTGAACGCGCAGAGCACGGTGGTGAAAAGAACGGCGTAGGCGAGGTAGCCCATGCCGCACATCAACCCCGCGCCCATCGCCAGAAACAGCGCGCCGATCTCCCGCGCCGTGCCGGGAACGGAACGGAAGCGCACCAGACTGAACGCACCCGCCACGGCGACACCCGTGCCGACGTTGCCGTTGACCATCATGATGACCACGCAGACGACGGCGGGCAACAGGGCGAGCGTTGCCAGAAAACTGCCGCTCGACTGCGTGCGATAGCGCTGGGCAAGGGCGAGCAGCGCGCCGAGCGCCAATGCGCAGCCGACGCAGAGCAGAAAATCGCCCACGGAGATGACGGCGGCGGTGTCGCTGTCAAACAGACCGCGAAACAGAGAATCAAGCATACAAATGTCCTCCAAACTGTTTTGTAAAAATCAGATCGCGGTACGCCGCGCCGTATTTGGAAAAAGAAGTTTTATGAATTTTCTCCTGCGAGAGGAACTGAACCAGCCAAAGCGGCATGCCTCCGGCGGTCTTCACTTCCAAAAGCACCTCGTCCCGCCCGAGCAGGGGTGCGCCCCAAGTCTCCGCGCCGAGCGAAAGCGCGGCGGTGCGGCTGAGAATGTTTTCGTCGAATGTGAGGCGCAGGTCGCCGCCGTCCAATGCGCGGAACGCTTCACGCTCATAGCTCAGGAAAACGGCGGGGCGCAGATCGCCGTAAAAACGGAGAACGTAGTCGATCTCCGCCGTGATCTGCGACGCCTGCGGAGGCGCTGCGCCGCGGCAGAGCCAGTCGAGCGCCTGCGCTTCGTGCAGGGCGACTCTGCGCTTATAGACCACCGAACGATACTTCTTTTTCAGCTCCGCGAAGACCGGCGCTTCGGGCGTCGTGCGGCAATAGCTGCGCAGGCGGAGCTTTTCTTTGTAGACCGGGTGCTCCAGCGAGCGACGGATGAGCCGATAGTCCCCGGTGTCAAAATAGAGGTTGCGGATGAGCGTGCGCCCATAGCGGTCAAGCGCCATATGCGGCTGCATGATCTGCTTCAGCCGCCGCGCCTGTGCAGTCGTCAAAAGGTATTTCAGCTCATAGCGCCGAAACACCGCCTGATAGCTCACACGATCGTCTCCTTTCCCATCGGATATCCCCATGATAGCGGAGCAACCATAACTCAACTTAAAATCGGCGGTGCATTTTTCGGGGAAGTATGGTAAAATAACCACAGCGTGGTTATTTTACCGGTTATCGCCATTTTTCTCCTCGGCTTCGCCGAGAACCGGGAAATATAGCCACCTTATACCATTTCGCATGCGCTTCATGGTATAAGGTGTATGAATTTTAACTCCGCTTAATGTTGCGCGCGCAGAATATAAGGGAGGAGGGATCGATATGCGGCTGCTGCTTGCCGAGGACGAGGCGTCGCTCGCACGGGCGATCGTCGTTCTGCTGGAAAAGAACCACTATTCCGTCGACGCGGTTGATAACGGCGCCGACGCGCTCGACTATCTGACAAACGGAAGCTACGACGGCGCGATTCTGGACATTATGATGCCGAAAACGGACGGGCTGACCGTCCTGCGGACACTTCGCGCGCAGGGAAACCGCGTGCCCGTCCTGCTCCTGACGGCGCGCGCCGAGGTCGAGGACAAGGTGCTCGGACTGGACAGCGGCGCGAATGACTACCTGACCAAGCCTTTTCACATGCAGGAGCTGCTGGCACGCCTGCGCGCCATGACGCGGGGCAGAACGGAGACGGATTCCACCCTCCGCTTCGGCAACCTCACGCTCGACCGCGCGACGTTCGAGCTGTCTTCGCCGAGCGGGCGCTTTCGCCTTGCCAATCGGGAGTTTCAGATGTTGGAGCTGCTGCTGTCCGACCCGCACCGCCTCATTTCCACAGAGCAGTTTATGGAGCGTATCTGGGGCTATGACAGCGACGCGGAGATCAACGTCGTCTGGGTCTACATCTCCTATCTCCGAAAAAAGCTGACCGCCCTGCATGCCGACGTGCAGATCAAATGTACGCGCAACGCGGGCTTTTCGTTGGAGCTTCTGCCATGATCCGAACACTGAGAATTCGATTTGTTGCCCTGACGATGGGGCTGCTGCTGGCGCTTCTGGCGGTGATCTTCGCGGCGGTCAACCTGCTCAATTACCGCTCCGTGCTCACCGACTGCGACGGCATTCTGGCGCTTTTGACGGAAAACGACGGGAAATTCCCGCCGATGGACGGGCCGTTCGAGCACGGCGGCGAGCCGCCGTTTTCCCGCGAGCTCCCCTATGAAACACGCTATTTTACGGTGCTTTTGAATAACGACGGTGCGGTCGTCCTCGCCGACACCGGTCGTATCGCCGTGGTCGACACCTCTGCGGCGGTCGACTACGCGCAGCGCGTGTTCGCCTCCGGCAAGACGCGGGGCTTTCTCGATGGCTACCGCTTCTCCGTTCGCCGCGACCCGAAAGGCTGCCTGATCGTCTTCCTCGACTGCGGGCGGCGGCTGGCAGACGTGCGTTCGTTCCTCGTCATCAGCGGGGCGATCAGTCTGCTGGGCTATTTGGTCGTCTTCGCCCTGACCGTCTTCTTTTCCGGCAGGATCGTCAAGCCGTTTCTGGACAATTATGAGAAGCAGAAGCGCTTCATCACCGATGCCGGGCATGAACTGAAAACGCCGCTGACCATCATCAACGCCGACGTAGACGTCCTTGCGC
The DNA here is from genome assembly GCA_964425295.1 of uncultured Oscillospiraceae bacterium. Lineage (GTDB taxonomy): Bacteria > Bacillota > Clostridia > Oscillospirales > Oscillospiraceae > JAZOXB01. The sequence goes on from CAYRMX010000016.1 coordinate 13,736, forward strand.
TGGAAACGGGCGAAAACGAGTGGCTGCAAGACATTCGGACGCAGAGCGACCGCCTTGCGGTACTCACGAATGCGCTGGTCTATCTGGCGCGCATGGAAGAGCCGCAGCCCGACGCGCAGGCGATCGATTTCCCGCTTTCGGATGTCGTGGAGGAAACGGCGCATTCGTTTCAGGCGCTCGCCCTTGCACGCGGGCAGACGCTCCGGTTGCAGATCCAACCGCTGCTTTCCCTCTGCGGGCAGGAGGCGGCGCTGCGGCAGCTCACCTCGATTCTGCTGGACAATGCGCTTAAATATGCCCCGGAGGGCAGCGAGATCACGCTCTGCCTGACCCGCGCGGGGCACAGCATTCGCCTTTCCGTGACGAATCCCGCCGCACCGATGTCGAACGAAGAACGCAAGCACCTGTTCGACCGCTTTTACCGCACCGACGCCTCGCGCAGTACGCAGACCGGCGGCTACGGCATCGGGCTTTCCATTGCCCGCGCGATCGTGGCGGCGCACCGCGGAACGATCGCGGCGACCGCACCGGAGGAGCGGCTGCTGTGCATTACGGCGAGCTTTCCGGCGTAGAAATAACGCAGAGGAAAGGTGCAGAACCGACGCGGTGAAAAATTTTTGTTTTTCTGCTTGACAAACGGCAAAAAGCCCGCTATAATAACATCTGCAAATGCGGGTGTAGCTCATCCGGTAGAGCGCCACCTTGCCAAGGTGGAGGTAGCGAGTTCGAGCCTCGTCACCCGCTCCATGAAAAAGACGATTGCGAAAGCAATCGTCTTTTTTCAATGCAGCGTGCCTGACGGCATAAGAAGCGCGCTCCGCGCATGAAGCAATGCTGCGCATCATGAAGTTTCTGCGGAAGTGAGTGGCACACTGCGTTTCATTTCGTGCGATAGCACGAAGCTTCATGGCGGCAGCGCCGCCGCATCATTTGGCGAAGTCAAGCTTCACTGAGACTTTCACAGTTCAAAAAGGACGATTGCAAAAGCAATCGTCCTTTTTATGTACCATGCCCTGCGGCGAGGGTGCTTCGCTTTAATCCGGGGTGGTTGGGGGTTCTGTCGGTTCGAGGGGCTCGGTGGGGGACTCCGTCGGCTCGCCGGTGGGGGCGTGTGTCGGGGGTTGGGTAGGGGACTGCGTTTCGGGCGGTTCGGGCGGCGGCGCGGTCGGGACTGTTGCAGGCTCGGGCGTTGCCGGGTGCAGCGTTTCGTCCCAGACGTAGCCCGCCTCGCGCAGTTCCCCGGAGGTGAGCAGATTCAGCTCGGTTTCGTTGCGTTCCAGACTGCGCATGAGGTCGATGTGGTAATATGCCCCGTCCAGATACAGTAAATTCCAGAAATGTGCCGCGCCGTTGCGCGTGCCCTCGACCAGAATGCAGTCAATGCCCGCCGCACGGCACTCCGCGCCGAAGACGCAGGCAAAGGACAGACTGTGCGCGATGTGGCGGCACAGAAGGTCATAGGCGGGGGTGGTGGACGACTCCTCACCGAGGACATAGTCAAAACGGGTCGTCAAAAAGCGGAAGAGAAGCGCCGCACGGTCGGCGTCCGTCTCGCCGGAGCGGATGTAGGACGCGGCGGAGTTAAAAATGCTCTGCGTCGAGGAGAGCATCAGGCGCATTTCGTCGCGCGCGGCGGGATAGCTGAAATGCAGCTCCAGAATGCGCGTTTCGCCCTCGTTGGGGTAGAGATCGGCGGACGTTTCAGGCAAGCAGAGAACGGTCGCCGGGTTTTCCAGACAGTAATCGCGGATATACGCCGCAAAATCTGTCTCGCGGTAGCTGCGAATGCGGAGCGTCAGCGCGGTTTCATAGGTGCTCAACGCCTGCTGGATCTTGAGATACGCCGCGTCGTTGTCACTGACGGTCACGATCGAGTCGATCTCCGCGGCAGAGCGGCGGAAGACGAGCGAGAGCGTGACCGTGCCGCTTGCGCCGTCGCCGATCAGCTCGGCGTCGATGTAATCCACGGCATAAGCGCCGACGGGGTCGGAGTGCATGACATAGTCGACCGTTTCGGCAAGGTCGTCGGAAATGCTGCCATCATAGTTCCGCACGAGAAGCTCGGCACTTTCCGTCCAGTTGCGGATGAGGGAGAGGACGGCGCCGCGCAGCTCGCTGCGGTTGGTAACGATGCTCGGTTCTTCGGAATCGGGGCTTTCCTGCGTGGGGAGCGGCTGCTCAATGTGGTCGGCGACGGAGAGGTAGCTGTCCGTGACCCAGCTATTGCAGCCGGCCGCGCACAGCAGCAGGGAACACAGCAGAAGCAAAAGCGCAAGGCGTTTCATCTTGCCGCCTCCTTTCACTCAGAGTTCGTTGCGGTCGTAGCGTTTGAAGCCGTCGCCGAGCACCTGATGGGCGTCCTGCAAAATGAGGAACGCGTTCGGGTCGATGGACATGACCAGCTCCTTGAGCTGTGCAAGCTGCTTGCGCTTGACGGCGCTGAGCAGAATATCCTTGTCCGCGCGGCGGTAAAAACCGCGCCCGCGCAGCAGGGTCACGCCGCGGTCGAGTTGGCTGTCGATGGCGACTGCGATCTCCTCGTGTTTGTCGGAGATGATGAGCGCGACCTTGGAATAGTCCAGCCCGTAGACCACTTTGTCCAGAACCGTGGAGGAGAGAAACAAGGTGATGGCGCTGTAGAGCGTGTTATTGAACTCGCCGTAGACGATGCCGGTTGCCACGGCGGTACAGAGATCCATGCACAGCAGGATTTTTCCGATCGGGAAATTGCGGAAGCGGAGTTTTAAGAGGCGCGCGACGATGTCGACGCCGCCGGTCGAAGCGCCGGCGATGAAGACGATGCCAAGCCCCGCACCGCTCATCACGCCGCCGAACAGCGACGCGACCAGCGGCTCGACCGTCGGAACGGGGAGCAGGGCGAACAGGTCGAAGCAGACCGACGAGACCGCCATGCCCAGCATCGAGCCGAAGAAAAACTGCTTGCCGATTTTGTGGTAGCCGAAGAAAAAGAGCGGAATGTTGATCGCAGCGCTGAGGATGCCGACGGTGAGGACTTCGGACTGCGTTCCGTAGACGATCAGCATTGCAATGCCGGAGACGCCGCCGCAGCTAATGCCCGACGGTTCGAGGAAAATGTCGAAGCCGAGGGAAAAAACGGCACTGCCGAACACGATCATCAGCAGGTTGCGCCAGAATTCGGCACGATTGGATTGTTTCATACTCACAGCTCCATGACGATTTGTTTTTCAGCGCTGTCTTCCTCTTTGAGCAGGGCGCCTGCGGCGGGCAGGGCGCGCGTGCGGTAGCGGGCGGCGTTGACGATGCCGCTTTCTTCGAAGCGGACGGCGCGGTGCAGCAGCGCCTTGCGTTTGAGGGTCAAAACCGCGACACCCTGCGTTGCACGGGTGGTTTTTTCGGCAAGCTGCGCCGTCGAGA
>CAYRMX010000017.1:0-17050 GCA_964425295.1 uncultured Oscillospiraceae bacterium
ATGCTCGACGACTGCCTGGTCAAATTCTTCGGTCGGCAGTTCAAGTGCGTCGACTCCGGCTTTGAAAAGAACGAGCCGGTCGACGTCGTCATCCGCCCGGAGGACATCGACATCGTCGAAGCCGACGCAGGTCATCTGTGCGGCACGGTCACGTCCGTGACATTCAAGGGCGTGCATTACGACACGATCGTCGATTTCAAGGGCTTCAAGTGGCTCATTCAGACCACCGACTACTGCCCCGAGGGGTCTTATATCGGCATCCGCCTGAACCCCGAAGATATCCACATCATGCACAAGAGCGAGTATTCCGGCATGTTCGGCGACTACAGCTCCTATTCCGCGGAATATGACGAGATCGCGGACGCGGAGGGCGGCGAAGATGAAGAATAAGTGGCTTTCCGGTCCTTATATCGTCTGGATGCTCCTGTTCACGCTCGTGCCGCTGGGCGTCGTGGTCTACTACGCCTTTACCGACACCGTCACGGGTACATTCACGATGGTCAATCTGACGAAGATCATGGACTATCTGCCCATTTTCCTCCGTTCGATCTGGCTGAGCATTTTCGCGACGCTGATCTGCCTTGTCATCGGCTACCCGGTTGCATACTATATCGCGCACTGCTCGCCGCTCAAGCAGCGCTTTTTGCAGATGTTCATTATGCTGCCCATGTGCATGAGCTTCCTGCTGCGCACGATGGCATGGGTCGCCCTGCTGGAAGACACCGGCATCATCAACAACTTCATTCAGTCGCTGGGGCTGTCTCCCCTGCCGCTCATCCGCAACAACGGCGCGGTCATTCTCGGTATGGTCTATAACTACCTGCCGTATATGATTCTCCCCCTTTACACGGTCATCATGAAGATCGACCACCGCCTTGTGGAGGCCGCACAGGATCTCGGCTGCAACACCCGTCAGGTGTTCCTGAAGGTCACGCTCCCGCTGTCCGTTCCGGGCATTGTTTCGGGCATCACGATGGTGTTCGTCCCCGCCGTTTCGACGTTTTATATCTCGCAGAAGCTCGGCTCTCCCGGCACGATCCTCATCGGCGACGTGATCGAGTCGCAGTTCAAATCCGCCTACAATCCCAACCTCGGCGCTGCCATGTCGCTGGTGCTGATGGTGCTCATTTTCGCCTGCGTGGGCGTGATGAATCGCTTTACGGATGACGATGACGAAAGCATGGTGACGATATGAGACGATTTAACCGTGCTTTCACCATTCTGGTGTTCGTGTTTCTCTATATCCCGATGATCGTTTTGGCGGTTGCCTCGTTCAACAAGGGCACGGACATTGCCGTCTTCAAGGGCTTCACGTTCAAGCAGTATGCCGAGCTGTTCCGCGACGACACGCTGCTCTCCCTCGTCGGCAATTCCATGTTGATCGCCGTCCTCTCGACGATCATTGCCACGATCGTCGGCACTGCCGCTTCCATCGGCATTCACAGAATGCGCGGGCGTCTGCGCTCGGCGGTCATGACGCTGACGAACATCCCCATGACCAACCCCGAGATCGTCACGGGCGTTTCGATGGCGCTGCTGTTCGCGTTCGTCGGCATGATGCTGCGCATCAATTCCATCCTCGGCTTCTGGACGCTTTTGATCGCGCACATCACGTTCAACCTGCCGTATATCATCCTCAACGTCATGCCGAAGCTTTCGCAGATGGATCCCGACCTTGCCGAAGCCGCGCTCGACCTCGGCTGCACACCCATTCAGGCGTTCTTCAAAGTCATCATCCACGAGATCATGCCCGGCATCATCTCCGGCGCGCTGATGGCGTTCACGATGTCGCTCGACGATTTCGTGATCTCCTATTTCGTCACCGGCTCGGGCTTCGTCACCCTGCCCGTCGAGATCTACAGCTACACGAAAAAACCCATCCAGCCCAAGGTTTATGCCCTTTTCACGCTGATGTTCCTCGTCATTCTTCTCATCATGTCGGCAATGAACCTGCTTCAGGCGCGTGACAAAAAATCCCGCCGGCAAAGGAGGGTTGCTCGATGAAAAGACGTCTGCTTTCCCTCCTGCTTGCGGCGCTGCTCTGCGTCGGCGCGCTGTCCGTTTCCGTCTCCGCCGCGGCCGCGGAGACGGTGACGATCAACGTCTATAACTGGGGGCAGTATATCGCCGACGGCACGGACGGCTCGATCGACGTGATCGACGCATTCGAGGAAACTTATCCCAACATCAAGGTCAATTACATGACCTTTGACAGCAATGAGAGCATGTATACCAAGCTTAAGGCGGGCGGCGCTTCCTTTGACATCATCATTCCGTCGGACTATATGATCGACAAGCTCATTCAGGAGGATATGCTCGAGGAGCTGGATTTTTCCAACATTCCGAATTATGAGACGATCAACGACGCCTACAAAAACCTCGCCTACGACCCCGAAAGCCGCTATTCCGTCCCCTATACCTGGGGCACGGTCGGCATCATTTACAACACGAACTATGTCGATCCCGCCGATGTGACGGGCTGGGAGGTCTTCTGGAACGAAAAATACGCCGGCAAGATGCTCATGTTCGACAATCCCCGCGACGCGTTCGCCATTGCGCAGCTTGAGCTGGGCTACGATCTCAACTCTGAGGACAGCGAGATGATGGCGCTCGCCGCCCAGAAGCTCCGCGAGCAGAAGCCGCTCGTTCAGGCATACGTCATGGATCAGGTCTTTGACAAAATGGAGCGCGGCGAGGCATGGCTCGCGCCGTATTATGCCGGTGACTATCTGATGATGGTCGAGGAAAATCCCGATCTGGCGTTCTGCTTCCCCGCCGAGGGCTACAACCTTTTTGTCGACGGCATTTGCATTCCCAAGGGCGCACAGCACAAGAAAGAGGCGGAAATCTTTATCAATTTCCTCATTTCTCCAGAAATTTGTGCCCAAAATCTGGAATATCTCGGCTATTCCGCGCCGTCCGATGCGGCAAAGGCGCTGATGGATCCCGATGTTGCGGGCGATCCGGTTGCCTATCCGTCGGAGGAAACGCTGGCAAAGGGTGCTGCATTCCGCGCGCTGTCCGAGCAGGCAACGCAGGAGATGAACAGCCTTTGGCTGACTGTCAAAACCGCCGACACCGCGACGACCGTCTACCTCATCATGACCCTCGCAGCAATCGCCCTGACCGTGTTTTTGTGGGTGTTCTTCAAGGTGCGCAAGCGCCGTCAGCGCGCCCGCCGCTGTCAGGCTTGGAAAAATTGAATGTTTTCAGAAAAAACCATCCGATCTCGGATGGTTTTTTTCATATTTTTTACGCATACTAGCGACATAATCATACAGGAGGTTCGCTATGGAAGCAGCGCGTCAGGGAAAACAGAGTCTGCGCTTTGCGCAGCCGCCCGCCATTTTGTCCTATGCGTCCGTCGCAGGGAAAAAAGAAGGCGAAGGCCCGCTCAAAAGCACCTTTGACCTCACCGCAAGCGACACGACCTTTGCCCAGAAGTCGTGGGAAAAAGCGGAGACGCAGATGCAGAAGGCCGCAATGGAACTGGCGCTGCAAAAGGTCGGGCTTTCACCGTCGGCGCTGGATGCCGCCTTTGTCGGCGACCTGCTCAACCAGTGCATCGGTTCGAGCTTCACCATGCGCAACCGCGGCGTCCCGACATTCGGGCTGTACGGCGCATGCTCGACAATGGCAGAGGGTCTGCTGTTGGCGGGAATGGCTGTGAGCGGCGGCTTTTGCAGAACAACGCTGACACTCTCCTCGTCCCACTTTGCCGCCTCGGAGCGGCAGTACCGCTTCCCGCTCGGCTACGGCGGGCAGCGGACACCCACCGCGCAGTGGACGGTCACGGGCGCCGGCGCGGTCATCCTCGGGCGGGACGGCGAAGGGCCGTATCTGCACTGCGGCACGGTCGGGACGGTGGTCGACAAGGGCATCAAGGACGCCAACAACATGGGCGCGGCGATGGCGCCGGCAGCATACGAAACGCTGCGAACGCATTTTGACGACATGGCGCTCGCGCCGGAGGACTATGACCTGATCGTGACGGGCGATTTGGGACTACTGGGCAGTCAAATCGTGCGCGAGCTGTTCGAAAAAGACGGCGTCCGCCTCGGCGAACGCTACAACGACTGCGGCGTGATGATCTTCGACACAAAAAAGCAGGACGTCCACTGCGGCGGAAGCGGCTGCGGGTGCAGCGCCTCGGTGCTGTGCGGACTGCTGCTCGGGCAGATGCGTCGGCACGAGCTGCGGCGGCTGCTCTTCTGCGGCACGGGCGCACTGCTCTCCCCGCTTTCGACACAGCAGGGCGAGTCCATTCCCGCTGTCTGCCACGCCGTCTCGATCTGCACGGAAAAGGAGTGAAACGATGGAATATCTGAAAGCCTTTGCCCTCGGCGGGCTGCTGTGCGTCATCGGTCAGGTGTTGATTGACAAGACGAAGCTCACTCCCGCGCGGATTTTGACGTTCTATGTCGTTGCGGGCGTCGCGCTCGGCGCGGTCGGGCTGTATCAATACGCGGTCGACTTCGGCGGCGCGGGCGCGACCGTTCCGCTGACCGGCTTCGGCTACAATTTGGCAAAGGGCGTCCGCGAGGCGGTCGACAAATGCGGCTTCCTCGGCATTTTCACGGGCGGCTTGACCGCTGCCGCCGGCGGAGTCGCTGCGGCGGTCGTCTTCGGGCTGCTCGCGGGGCTTGTGTGCAGGCAGCGGGATAAATAGCGCATCGCGGGGCATACTAACGGCGCGGCACGACCGCAAAACAATTCAGGAGGCGCTTTCAATGGAAAAGCAGAATCAGCAGAAGAACCAGAATCAGCAGAATCAGCAAAATCAGCAGCAGAATCAGAACCGGCAGAATCAGAAAACCGACCGCAAATAATGAACAGAGCCGCCGATATCTCGGCGGCTCTCAGACTGTCAATAAAGTCCGAAATCGTAAAAATCAGAGCATGAACATTTCCAAAGCGTTTCCAAGCTGAAAAAATGCTTGACATTAGGGATGTTGGAAGAAATTATGGAAATAAGGAAGAAGATTTAACTGATTTTTACTTACCGCGCAACTTTCGACCTGACGTATCCACATACGCCGACGGTCGAAAGTTGCTTGTCTTTCGAACTTTCTTGCAGTCTGCCATCGTGTCAAAAAAGTTTTTTGACACGATGAGAGCCGCCGATATCTCGGCGGCTCTGTGTTATGTACAATTTACTCGATAACGGTTCCGTCCGGATGGAAGACGGGGAGCTTCTCCAGATAGATAATATCATCCCGCTCCTGCGCCTCGCCCTCGGCAAGGATCGCCATACGACCTGCGATGATGCCGCCCGCTTCGACGACCAGCTTCTCGATCGCGGCGAGGGATTCGCCGGTGGAGATGACGTCATCAACGATCAGGATGCGCTTGCCGCGCATCAGCTCGGCATCCGCCGTGTCCAGATACAGATGCTGCTCCTTGGCGGTGGTGATAGAGTTGACCGTGACGTCAAACACGCCGGACATATAGAGTTTGGGCGCTTTGCGCGCGAGGAAATACTTGTTTTGACCGCTCTGGCGAGCCATTTCGTGGATCAGAGGAATGCCCTTCGCCTCCGCGGAGATCATGTAGTCATATTCCGGCGCCTTTTCCAGCAGTGCCTCTGCCGTCTTCACCGTCAGTTCAACATCTCCGAAAATCACGAATGCGCCGATATACAGCTCGTCGGACACCTTGCAGATCGGCAGGTCACGGGTCACACCGGCAATGGTCATCGTATAATACATGGAACATACCCCTTTTGTTGCAGAATGACTGAAAAAACAGCCGTGCTTATATATTATACCGATATTTACGCAAAATGTCAATGATTGTCGTACATTTTTCGCATAATTTCGCGTCTCTGCGGCAAGATATTTCCGAGGTGATTTCTTTGGAAAACGACGTTTCCATGCTCAATTCCATTCGGCAGGCCACGCAGATGGGCTGCTACGGCATCCAAACGGTGCTCAACGAGACGGCAAACCGCGATTTTCGCGCCGCTCTGCGTCAGCAGCACACAGAATATGAGGAAATTTTCAGTGAGGCGGATCGTCTCCTGCGTGAGCGGGGCGGCAAGGTCAAGGACATCCATCCGTTTGCAAAATACAGCTCGGCGATGGCGTCGAAAATGCGGGTGCGAGCGAGCATCGACCCGACCTCGAAGATCGCGGAGCTGATGCTTCAGGGCAACACCCGCGGGATGATCAAAAGCATGCAGCACATCCGCACGATGGGCATTCTCGACCCGAAGGTCTCTTCTCTTTCCAACCGACTGCTGCAAACCGAGCAGGCAAACATCGACCAGATGAAGCAGTATCTGTGAATCGCATGGCGCGCCCCGATTCGGGCGCGTCACGTTTTTTCCGCACGCGGCATAGACTATCGGGAAGGAGGTGCGCTATGCCTGAAAACGGATACTTATCGGTGCGGGTCTACGTCTCGGAAGCGGAGCTTCCGGTCGAGGGCGTTGCCGTCACCGTCACGCAACCGTCCGAAAACGGCAGCCGTCTGCTCGCGGCGCGTCTGACGGACGAGAGCGGCAAGATCGGGCAGATCGCCATTGCCGCGCCAGACCGCTCGGAAAGTCAGTCGCCCGGCACGCAAAAGCCGTGGACGACCGTCGACATCACCGCCGATCACCCGAATTATGAGCGCATTTTGGTTGAAAATGTGCAGATCTTTGCGGAAACGCAGACAGAACAGAACCTTACGCTCATCCCGCACAGCCGCCGACCGGAGGCGTGGAATCTCACCGAGATCTTCAACGTCACGGCGCAGCCGTTATAACCATGCCGACTGTCATTCCCTACGTCCCGGAACGCATTACGGTACACCTTGCCGGCCCGACGGCGGCTGCCGCCAATGTCAGTGTGCCGTTCATTGACTATGTCAAAAACGTCGCCTCCAGCGAAATTTACCCCACATGGGAGGACAGTGCGCTCACAGCGAACATTCTCGCCATCATTTCCTTTGCGCTCAACCGCGTTTATACCGAGTTTTACCGCAGCCAGGGCTACGATTTCGACATCACGGCTTCGACGGCGATCGACCAGAAATTTATCAACGGGCGCAATTATTTTACCAGCATTTCCCGCATTGTCGATAATATTTTCAACGATTATCTGCGCCGCCCGGGCTTCGTCGAGCCGCTTGCGGCAAAATTCTGCAACGGCACGACCGTCACCTGCGAGGGCTTGAGCCAGTGGGGGTCGCAGGGACTTGCGCAGCAGGGGCTGAACTCCGTGCAGATCCTTCGCCGCTATTACGGCAGCGTCGAGATCGTCAGCGACGCGCCCATTCGCGGCTACACGCCGTCCTATCCCGGCGCTCCCCTGCGGCGCGGCGCGCAGGGCGCGAGCGTCGTGCAGATGCAGGTCATGCTCAATCGCATTGCCCGCAGCTATCCGGCGATCGCCCGCGTTGCCCTCGTCGACGGCATCTTCGGCGCGCAGACCGAGCGCTCCGTCCGCTCCTTTCAGGAGATCTTCGATCTCGCCGTCGACGGCGTGGTCGGCAAGGCGACTTGGTATCAGATGGTGCGGCTGTATGTCGGCGTCAACCGGCTCTCGGAGCTGGAATCCGAGGGGCAGACCTTTTTCGGCAACAGCTTTCAGTCGCCGGGCACGCTGCAAAGCGGCTCAAACGGGCAGTCGGTGCGGCAGCTACAGTACATGTTAGACGTCCTTTCGGAATATATCGACAACATTCCACCGGTTGCGATCGACGGCATCTTCGGCAGCGCGACCCGCGCCGCTGTGCTTGCGTTCCAGCGGTTTGCGGGCTTGACGGTCGACGGGATCGTCGGCAGCGCGACGTGGAGCGCGCTCTATGACCGTGTGGCAGGACTTCGCACCGACGCCGCGCCCTTTGCCGCCCAGTATCCGGGCAAGCCGCTCCGCCTCGGCGACAGCGATTTTTAGGAGGTTTCGATGGCATACACTCCCGTTTCCGATCTACAGCGGATGCTCCGCATTCTCGACCCGACCGACCCGCTGACCGTCGACGGCATCTACGGCGAGGAGACGCAGGCAGCGGTCGTCCGTTTCCAGCGCGGGAACGATCTGCCCGTCACGGGCATTGCCGACGAGCAGACATATGACGCCGTGAAGCGGACATACGGGCGCGAAGCGGTCTTTTTTGCGCAGGCAGAGCCGCTACACATCGTGTTGCAGCCGCAGCAGGTGATCCCGCACGGCTCGGAAAACACGCACCTGTACCTCATTCAGGCACTGCTTATTGCGATGGGGCGGTATTATCGCGAGCTTCCCGTGCCAAGCGTCACGGGCGTGCTCGACGAGGAGACGGCGCGCAGCGTCCGATGGTTTCAGGCGCGCTGTGCCCTCCCCGCCACGGGCGAGGTTGACAAGGACACATGGCGGCATCTTGCAAAGCAGTACCGCCTGATCGTCGGCGACGGCAGCGGCACGTTCCCCGTCCGCATTGCCGAAAGCGCCACGGACGCTGAACAGACGCATGAATGATAACAAGCGCCCCGGCTTTCGCCGGTGCGGTGTTTTAATCATCAATTGCAGGGTTGCGGGCGTAGATATTTTTTGCATCGAGCCGCTCGCGTAGGCGCTGCACCGCTTCGCCGAAGCGCTGAAAATGCACGATCTCCCGCGCGCGCAGGAACTTGATGACGTCGTTCACGTCCGGGTCGTCGGACAGGCGGAGGATGTTGTCATACGTCGTCCGCGCTTTCTGCTCGGCAGCCATGTCCTCGACCAGATCGGTCACTGGGTCGCCCTTGACCGCCATCGACGCCGCCGACCACGGCGTGCCGGACGCCGCCTGCGGATAGATGCCCACCGTATGGTCGACAAAATAGGACGCAAAGCCCGCCGACTTTTGCTGCTCCTCGGTCAGCTTCCGCGTAAGCTGGTGAACAACGGTCGCCACCATCTCAAGATGACCGAGCTCCTCGGTTGCAATGTCCGTTAACAGGCCTTTCAACTCCGGGTACGGCATGGAATACCGCTGAGAAAGGTAGCGCAGGGACGCGCCCAGCTCGCCGTCCGGTCCGCCGTACTGCGTGAGGATAATGCTCGCCAAACGCGGGTTCGGGTTTGCAATGCGCACGGGATATTGCAGCTTCTTTTCATAGACAAACATCGTTCAGCCCTCCTTCTCCGCGTAGTCCCACGGCCACGGGTCGTTCAGCCAGCGGTACGACGCGTCCGACGAAGCGCCCGTCTGGGTCAGCGGGCCATGCCCCGCTTCATACTGCTCGCGCCCCTGACGGTAGAGCTTGCCATACGACTGAAACAGGGCGAACGCTTCCGCGTCGTCGGGGTGGGTGTCAAGATATTCCCCCAGCTCCACGAGCGCAAAGCCGAGCGCCTGCAATTCGTGCAGTGGTGAGGGGCTGAGCGGGTCTTTGTTCTCCATACCGAGAAACGGCAGGTCAAGCCCAGGAAACAGTGTCCCGCGCACGACGCCGGTCTTGGCGGGATAGGTCTGCGGGTCGTTCGGCTGGAACGGGACAAACGGATTTGCCAGCGGCGCCTGCGCGGGAAGCGTGCCGCAGCCGTGCATGGGCTTGTTCTGCGATTCCGACGGACGATCGACCATCGGCTGTGTTCTGATCTCCAAATCGATTCCTCCTTTGGGGTCTTCCCTTTTCAGCCTATGCCGACACAATTCGTCCCGTTCCGCAAAAAGCCGACACCATACGGTGTCAGCCTTTTATTACGGCAGTTGGAACGCCGTTTTGATCTCGTCGATCTCGTCGTCGGAGATGCGGACGATCTTGCCGAGCGGCGCGGTGTTGAGCATGGCGCGGGCAGTGAATTCCAGAACCTCCATGCGGTCGAACGCTTGCAGGAGCGTGCCTCCGGTGACGTAAAAGCCGCGCCCCTTGACGCACACGACCGGGCAGTCGGGGCGGAAGCTCTTTGCCAGCGCTTCCTCTGTCGTTTCCCGCGGAAGCTCCACCACATCGCGCAATTGGATGTAACTTTCGGGGATGGTGCGCGCGTCGAGCGCGGCGTCCGTGGCGGCAAAGGCGGCGGCATGGACGGAGCTTGCCGCCAAAATTGCGTGGATATCGGGATTCTCGCGGTAAATGCGCGCATGCAGCGCAGCCTCACGGCAGGGCTGCTTGCCCGCTTCGGCGCAGCCGCCGCACACCAGAACCGGCTCTTCCTCGTTCAGTCGCCCGCGGTCGCCGCCCGTAGGGGTGATAAGGAAACTGTCCTCGGCCACGCGGACGGAGCATTCGCCCATCGACGCAAGGAACAGTCCCGTGCGGTAGCAACGGTGGACGAGGCGCACCATTTCCTTACGCTGCGCGGAATAGTCCTCCTGCGGCGCAAACGGTGCAAAGGTTGCAGGCGCAAAGGCTTCGGCGGGCGGAAGAAGCTTCCCGGCGCGCGCCGTCTGAAGCTCCGCTTCGGCAGCGTAGTCCAGCGCTTCAAAGCGGGCAAACGCCGTCTGCATATCCGCAGCGCAGACGCAGACGCCGTGATTTTCCAGCAGCGCGGCGTTGAAGCCCTGCGCAAAAACCTTGCCGATGCAGCCGCCGAGGGTCAAGCTGCCCGGCACGGCGTAGCCCGCCATGCGCATCTCGGGGCACAGCTCGTCCGGCCATGCAAGCAGCGTGCGGCGCGGCAGCTTCCGCACCATCGAAAATGCGCCGAGTGCCGACGGGTGCGCGTGCAGCACCGCTTTCACATCCGGGCGAAGACGATAGACCGATTGGTGGAACGGAAGCTCGCACGACGGGCGATGCCGCCCGATTTCCGTTCCGTCGGGGCGGACGCAGATCATATCCTCAGGGGTCAGCCCGCCCTTATCGATGCCGCTCGGCGTGATCCAAAGGTTGCCCGCCTCGTCCATCACGGACAGATTGCCGCCGGACATCGTGGTAAGCCCTCGGTCATAGATTCGCTGCATGTACGCCGCCAGCACTTCCGCCGGCGTCAGTTTTTCTTTCATATGCTCTGCCCTTTCCGTTTGTTTTTTTCATCATAACACATCCCGCAGGAGATTTCCAGTCTGATTTACGGTTGCAATTTTTTCCGCAATCGGATATACTGTTGTTAGACAAACTGCATTCCATCAGAAAGTTGAGGGATATCTATGAAACCGATCTATGCCGCCGCTGTTGAAAAACATAAAACGCTGATTCTTGACGCCTTTGATTACATCTGGAAGCACCCGGAGACGGGCTTCCGCGAGGTGAAGACCACAAAATACCTGCGCGACGCGTTTGAAGCGCTGGGCTACGACGTTATTTCCGCTGAGGACATCACCGGGTTTTACACCGTGCTCGACACAGGGCGCGAAGGCCCTGAAGTCCTCGTTCTCGGCGAGCTTGACGCCCTCATCTGTTCCAGCCACCCCGACGCCGACCCCGAAACGGGCGCAGTTCACTGCTGCGGGCACGCCGTTCAGACCTCCGCTCTACTGGGGCTCGCCGCTGCGCTGAAAGAGCCGGGCGTTTTGGACGACCTCTGTGGCAGGATTCGCCTTTGCGCCGTCCCCGCCGAGGAGCTGATCGAGCTGGAATTCCGCATGAAGCTCATGTCCGAGGGAAAACTCCGCCATCTCGGCGGAAAAACCGAATTTTTGGAGCGCGGCTATTTTGACGGTGTCGATCTGGCGCTCATGGTTCACGCAGCGACCGAAAACACGCTGCTGGTGCGCGCCGGCTCGGTCGGTTCGATCAAAAAAATCGCCGTCTACAAAGGCACTTCCGCCCACGCGGGCGCAGCGCCTTGGAAGGGCTGCAACGCCCTCTATGCTGCCACGCAGGGGCTGTCCGCGATCAACGCGATCCGCGAGACGTTCAAGGAAGCGGACATCATCCGCGTCCATCCGATCATCACCAAGGGCGGCGAGGCGGTCAACGCCATCCCCGACTGCGTTGTGATTGAAAATCAGGTGCGCGGCAAGACCTTTAGCGCCATGTTTGACGTAAACAAACGCGTCAACCGTGCGCTTTGCGGCGCAGCGCTCTCACTGGGCGCAAACGTCGACATTCAGGATATCCCCGGCTATGCACCGCTCACGAACGATCCGGGGCTGATCGAAGTCATGCGCGATGCAGCGGCAATCCTGCCCGACGAAAAATTCGAATACAATCCCGTTCCGAGCAGCGGCAGCACCGACATGGGCGAGCTGAGCTGCATCATGCCGGTCGTGCATCCCTATATTCCCGGCGCGACGGGGCACGGTCACGGCTCGGATTATTCCATCAAGAACCCGGAGCGGACATGCGTCGGCTCGGCAAAATGGCAGCTTGCGGCGCTTGCACTCCTGCTGGAAAACAATGCCGCCCGCGCGAAAAAGATCGTGGCGGAATACCGCCCGCAGTTCGCCTCCAAGACCGACTTCCTGAACCACATCAAATCGATCGCCTGTTCGGGCGACCGCATCACCTACGGCGAAACCACCGCCGAAGTCAAATTGTGATTGGAATAAACAAAAACATAAGGAGGGAATTTCATGGAACAGGCAAGAAATCGGTTTTATGAAAAGCGGGCGGAGGTTCTCGTGCAGAACATGACCAAGCGAGGCTTTGAGGCGTACTACTGCGAAGACCGTCAGCAGGCACTGAAAAAGGCGCTGGAACTGATCCCCGAGGGTGCGACAGTCGGCTGGGGCGGAGCTTACAGCGCCACGCAGATCGGGCTGCTCGAAGCGCTGGAGCTTGGCAGTTACCACACGCTCAACCGCGACAAGGCCGCCGGCATGGACGAGCGGCTGCAAATGCAGCGCCGCTGCTTTGACGCAGACGTGTTCCTGACCGGCGCAAACGCCCTGAGTCTGACCGGCGAGATGGTAAACATCGACGGCACCGGCAACCGCGTGGGCATGATCGTCTACGGGCCGAAAAACGTGCTGGTCATCGCCGGGATGAACAAGGTCGTCTCGACGCTTGAAGACGCCGTACATCGGGCGAGAACCGTTGCCGCGCCCATGAACGCGCAGCGCTTCGGTTTGAGCACCCCCTGCTCCGTTACCGGAGCCTGCGGCGACTGCAAGGGCGAATGCTCAATTTGCAACCAGTTGCTCGTCACGCGCAATTCCCGCCCCGTCGGACGGATCAAGGTCATCCTCGTCGGCGAAGATCTGGGATATTAAGGTCTTGGAGCTTACGGTCCCTTAATCAAGCCGCGTGAAAGCGCCGCACAAAACCGTACATAAAAACCGGCGAGGCACAAATGTGCCTCGCCGGTTTTGTCCCTTACAGCAGTGAGAGGGCGTCCTCGTCTGCCACAAGCGTGAAGTCTTTATGAAATTGCAGAATGGAAGCCGGGACGCGCGGCGTGATCGGGCCGAAAAACGCATCTCGAACTGCCTGTGCCTTTTCCTTGCCCGAAGCGATCATGAGCACGCGCTTTGCCTGAATGATGTCGAAAATGCCCATCGTGATCGCTCGGTGCGGCTGGCTGTCAACGCTGTCGAAGAAGCGTTTGTTTGCCTGCCGCGTGCTGTCGGTGAGGTCGACAACGTGCGTGCCCTTGGTGAAGACGTCGCTCGGCTCGTTGAAGCCGATGTGCCCGTTGCAGCCCATGCCGAGAAGCTGAAGATCGATACCGCCGAGCGCGGCAAGCGTCTCGTCATAGCGGCGGCATTCCGTCTCAAGATCGGGCGCGCAGCCATTGGGAATGTGCGTATTGCCGTCGGGGATATTCAGCCCGCTGAAGAAGTTGTCGTGCATAAATCGGCAATAGCTCTCCTTACGGTCAAATCCCAGCCCGACATATTCGTCCAGATTCACCGTCCGAATCTGCGAAAAATCGACGTCGCCCTTGCGAAACCACTCGATGAGCTGGGCGTAAGCGCCGAGGGGGCTGCTGCCCGTTGCCAAGCCGAGGACGCTGTCCGGTTTCAAGATCACCTGCGCGGAGATGATGTTCGCCGCCGCGCGGCTCATTTTCCGATAATCCTTGGTGCGAATAATGCGCATATCACGTTCCTCCCTGCTCAGAAGCTGCCGATGAACTGCGCAACATCGACCACGCGGTTCTCCTCGCGCGAGGCTTCCGCAGCGAAGACGAGCATATGATTGTGGCACGATTCCTCGATCGTCGGAATCGCTTCGGTTTGACTGTTTTCTGCCAGATAGCGGTAAAGGCTCTCGACGATGCCGACGTCGCCACCACCGTGCTTGCCCGCGACGCCGTCCTTGCCGGGCACGGGGATGACGGTTTCCTCGCGGGTCTCGAAGTCAAAGAGACGAATACCGTCGTTCTCCTTCAGGGAGGCATGCAGCTCGCCCTTCGTACCCATCACATGCAGGAATCGTCCGCCGCGGTTGAACGCGCACATGGAGAACGTCGCCGTCACGCCGTCTTCAAAGAGCATGTTAACCGTCTGATGGTCGACAACGTCGTTGTCGCACTTATAGACACACTTGCCGTACTGCGTGTTGCGCAGGGTCGCCTCAACGTCGGCATCGGTCGGATTCTGAGACTTCGTGCTCGTCGAGCGGAACCAGTAGTTCTTCTTGTCGTCCAGATAGAGCTTGACGGAGTTATACGGGCAGGTATCACCATGCGGGCAGCCGTCGATGCAGCGTTCCGGGGCGTCGGCGGGGGCGTTTGCGCGGACGAAGTAGCGCAGCGAGCCGAACGACTGGATCTGCGTGCATTTTTTGCCGAGCAGCCAAGCGATCAGATCGAGGTCGTGGCAGGATTTTGCCAGCAACATGCCGGAGCTGCGCTCGGTGTTGCCCCAGTTGCCGCGCACATAGCTGTGCGACTGGTGGACATTGCCGACGCACTCCTCATGCGTGACGGAAACGATCTCGCCGAGCTTGCCGCTGTCGATGATCTCCTTGGTTTTATGGAACAGGGGCGCATAGCGCAGGACGGTGCAGACGATGACTTTGACCTGATTTTCCCGCGCCGCCGCTTCGATCTCCAGACACTCCTTTGCGGTGGGGGCGATGGGCTTTTCGAGAAGGACGTCGTATTTCAGGGCGATTGCTTTCATCGCAGGGTCGTAATGAAAGCGATCCTGTGTTGCGATGATCGCCAAATCGGCGATCTTACCCAGACGGAAGAGATCGTCGTAATTCTCAAAGCACAGCTCGTCGGGGATGTTGTGCAGCTCCTGCACATGCTTTCTGCGGCTCTCGGCAGGATCGACCACAGCGACCACCTGATACTGCTCGGGCATATTGTGCATGATGTCGGTATACGTACCACCGCGGTTACCGGCGCCGACTGTGACAACTCTGATCTTTTTCATACTTGCATCTCCTTTTTCTGTTAGCAAAAACGACGGAAACAGCTTGCTCGCGCACAAAATAATCGTTTCTGGATAATTTTCGGGCTTGGAGTCTGTTGGCAGACTCCAAGCCCGATTGGTTTGGTTTCCTATTCGTGCCTGCGAGCCACCAAGTAATTACATGTTATCACTTAGAAAGCCCGCTGTCAAGACACTTTTTACTAACTTTCGACCGTCAGGACGGTTCATTGGTGATCGTAACGCTCACTGTGCCGCCGTTGTTGGTGAAAGAAGCGGTTTTGGCAACACAGACGCCGCCTTCGCCCTCGTTCGCCGTGATCGAACCGCCGGTCATGACGAAGTTCGAAGTTCCATTGAGGCATACGCTACCGCCCTTGGGTGCCGTGCCGCCCGTGATCTTTGCGTTGCCGCTCATGGTAACACTTGCCGAGTTTTCAAGGAAGATGTTTCCGCCGCCGTTGCCGGCCTTGCCGTCTTTGATTTCGCCGCCGGACATATTGACCTGCGAAGTTCCAAGAACAGATATTGCACCGCCACTCAACTTAACCGAACCACCTTCGATCGTGCCACCGAACATATTGAGCACAGCACCATTGTTGAGATGAATTGCGCCGCCATAATTGCTCTGGGTCGTACCACCCTTGATTGTGCCGTCGTACATATTGATCACTGCGCCGGAAACGGTCACATTGATTGCAACACCATTCTGGGTGAACGAGGTAGAATTAATTGTGCTGGCATCCAGTGTTCCACCGTAGATGTTCAAGGTATGAGCCTTATCTCTGAACCAAATAATTCTGCCCTGATTTGCATTTGTTCCGGCAGCACCTGCGATTATTTTGCCTGTCTTGTCCGCGCTGGAGTCCGCAATGCTCAATGTCTTTACGGCATCATTTTGCAGCGCATAAACACGCTTGCCCTCTGCACCCATCACCGTGCAGCCGTTGAGATCAAGGCACAGTGTTCCTGTGCTATTATAACTCTGCTGTCCTGACAAAGTAACGTTCTTCGTCAGGTAGTAGTTCCCCGCTGCGGTCGGGAGCGTAGTATCGCTCGTCCATGCGGTGAAGAGGGAGACCGTGCCGTCGCAGTCGCCGACGTGCGTCGTGCTGCCGTTCAGGGACGCGCCGCAGACGCACTGGGCGCGATAGTCCTTTGTGGCATCCGCAACGCCGTCAAGAACGGTGTTCTTCGCCAAGGTCAGCTTGGTCGCGTCGGTCAGATAGACGTTACTGCCACGACCCGTTGCCGTACCGCCGGTGATCGTGCCGCCGCTCATGTTGAACGTTGCGCCGCTGCCGATATAGACGTTGCCGCCTTCGGCTGCCTTGCCGCCCTCGATTGAGCCGCCGCTCATGTTGAACTCGCCGTTGATTCTCACTGCACCGCCGACGCCGGTGGTCGTGCCG
The DNA here is from genome assembly GCA_964425295.1 of uncultured Oscillospiraceae bacterium. Classification (GTDB taxonomy): domain Bacteria; phylum Bacillota; class Clostridia; order Oscillospirales; family Oscillospiraceae; genus JAZOXB01. The sequence continues at coordinate 16,575 of CAYRMX010000017.1, forward strand.
CCGATGACCTTGCCACCGTACATGTTCAGAGTTGCATTTGAACCCTCGGCGTTGATTGCAGCACCCGTTGTGGTATAATCGGTGACTCCGCTCGCGTCAATCGTACCGCCGTAGAGGTTCAGAGTATGCCCCGACGTCGAGCCTCTCATCCAGATCGCACCGCCCTGCGTGCCGGCGCTCGCCTTCGTAACCATTTTGCCGGTCTTATCGGCGCCGGAATCGGTAATGTACATGGTCACATGAGCCGTGTCATTCCACATTGCATAAATTCTCGTGCCGGCATTGCCGGTAATGGTATGACCGTTGAGGTCGATAGCAATCGTGCCGTCGAAGTTGAGGTTCTGCTGCCCGGTGGTCACGTCGTTATCCAGATACCAGTAACCTGCTGTATTCGGGATGGTCGTAGTTTTTTGGTACAGGTGGAGCGTGCCGTCGCAATCGCCGACGTGCTGGGTGCCTCCCGTGAGGGAGACACC
>CAYRMX010000018.1:0-16998 GCA_964425295.1 uncultured Oscillospiraceae bacterium
GTACTGCATCGTGTCATAGATCGCCATGCCGGCAGTGACAGAGCCGCCGGGGCTGTTGATGTAAAACTGAATATCCTTTTCCGGATCCTGCGCTTCCAAATAGAGAAGCTGCGCAACGATCAGGCTGGCGGTCGTGTCGTTGACCTCCTCGGACAGGAAAATGATGCGGTCATTGAGCAGACGGGAGAAAATGTCGTAAGAACGCTCTCCGCGACTGGTCTGCTCGACAACATAAGGGATAAAACTCATAGCAATGCTCCTTTCTCGAAACATTCTAACCGCGCGGGAGGAAGATTATTCTTCCTCCCGGCAAAAGCGGTATGGCTTTTCAAGAATCCGCAGCGATTCGAAAAGGATTATTCCGCCGTGTTCTCGGCAGCTTCGGCGGTCTCTGCCTTCTTCGCGGTCTTGCGAGCGGGCTTCTTGGGGGCTTCCTCGCCGTCGGCATCCTTCTTCTTGGTCGTCTTCTTGGCAGGCTTCTTCTCCTCCTGCTTCGGAGCAACGGCAACGGCGGCGTCGGCGATCAGCTTGGCGGCCTTGCGAACCTGCAGGTCACCCTGCATGCCGGTCAGCGGCAGAAGCTCCTTGACCTTTTCGACTTCCATCTGATAGGACTCGGCGACCTTCTTGTATTCTTCTTCGCATTCCTCGTCGGTGACTTCGATCTTCTCGGCGTCAACGACGGCATCAAGCATGACGTTGGTCTTGACGGCGTTCAGAGCGCCCGGACGGAGGCTGTTGCGGATGTTGTCGAGGTTGCCGCCCATCATCTGCGCATAAGCGTCGAGGGACGCGCCCTGTGCACGCAGCTCATAATCCATGCGCTCAAGCTGGCGATCCAGCTCCTCGTCGACCATGCTGTCGGGAATTTCGACGGTCATGTTGGCGACTGCCTTTTCGATCGCGGCGTTCTCGAACGCGCGGTCAACGCCCGCCTGCTTTTCCTCGCGGATGCGCTTTTCGATGTCCGCGCGCAGCTCCGCCATCGTGTCAAACTCGGAAACGTCCTTGACGAATTCGTCATCCTTTTCGGGAACGACCGTCTCCTTGACCTCATGCACCTTGACCTTGAAGACCACGGGCGCACCGGCAAGCGACTTCTCATGATAGTTCTCCGGGAAGGTCACGTTGACGTCCTTCTCCTCGCCGGCGCTCATGCCGACGACCTGCTCCTCAAAGCCGGGGATGAAGCTGCCCGAGCCGAGCTTCAGCTCATACTTCTCTCCCTTACCGCCGTCAAATGCCTTGCCGTCCTTGAAGCCCTCGAAATCGATGACTGCGGTGTCACCGTCCTGCGCAGCGCGCTCGACAGTGCTGATGCGCGCGACATTCTGCGCCATGCGCTCGACCTCGGCGTCGACTTCCGTCTCGTTGACTTCGACTTCGACTTTCTCCACTTCCAGGCCCTTGTACTCGCCGAGGGTGACGGTGGGATAGAGGTCGGTGACGATGGTGAGAGTGACGGTGTCGTCATCGGCAATGTCCATGTCGGAAACAGAGGGTCTGCCGACGGGCTTGATATCCTGCGTCAGGACGCAGTCCTTATAAATCTCGGAGAACATCTCCTCGATGGCATCTTCAAAAAAGACGTGCTTGCCGTAAGCGGCTTCGATGATCATGCGGGGCGCCTTGCCCTTACGGAAGCCGGGGATGGTGATGTCCTTGCGGTACTTGAGGTAAGCCTTGTTGAGGCTCGGCTCCAGCTCCGCCTTGGTAATCTCCACGGTAACACTTGCGCGGGAAGCTTCTTTCTCTACGCTCTTGACATTCATTGGTAAATCCTCCTATGTGTTGCGCCGGGGCGCACTTTTTATAATAAGCCGAGTTATTTTAACAGATTTCCGATAAAAATACAAGCCATTTTTCATTATTTTAAGCGAATCGGACAAAAATTTACAAAATCAGCGGCACAGAGACGAAAATCCACGCCGTCAAATGCGCCCTCGATCGCCAATTTGTGGCTGTCGCCGTGCAGATGACCGTAGCAGCAGCATGTCACGCCGTAGCGCTTGAGCAGCGCAAGGATCTCCGGGCATTCGTAGCCGCGGTAGCGCGGCGGATAGTGCAGAAAGCAGAACTTTTCCCGCTCACCTGCCGCCTTGAGCGACGTTTCCAGCCGAATCATCTCGCGCTTGAAAATTTTGTCGGCGTGGCTGCCGAGCGCGGCATCCTCCTCGAAGAACCAGCCGCGCGTGCCGCAAAGGGCGATGTCCTCGTATTCATAGGCGTTGTTGTTGAGGACGTACATGTTCTCGAAGCCGTTTTCTTCGCAGAATTTGTAGAATTTTGAGGCGGTCGTCCACCAGTAGTCGTGATTGCCTTTCAGGATGATCTTTCGTCCCGGAATGGCATTGATGAACGCGAAGTCCTCGCGCGCGCCGTCCATATCGAGTGCCCACGAAAGGTCGCCGGGCAGAACGGTCGTGTCCTCCGGGCCAATGACCGAAAGACCGGCGCGGAGCTTGTCGACATAGCCGACCCACGTTCCGCCGAAGACGTCCATCGGCTTGTTCGTTCCGAAGGAAAGGTGCAGATCTCCGATTGCGTACAGTGCCATGAATGCACCTCACTTTTTAAAAAATTCGAGAAGATTCGTGTAGAAAATGCGGTCAAGCAGCCGCTCGTCATAGCCGCGGGCAAGCAGGAACGCATGCAGGGCGGAATAGGAACGGACATTTTCAAAGCCGGTGGGCAGCGGTTCGCCGCCGTCGAGATCACCGCCGAGGACGACGTGCTTTTCGCCGCAAAGGCACAAAAGATGTTCCAGTTGGCGCAAAACCGTCGAAAAATCGGCGTTTTTGCCTAAAAACGGGGCATAAAGGTTCAGTCCCACCACCCCGTCCGTGTCGCGGACGGCGCGGAGCTGAGCGTCCGTCAGGTTGCGCGTATGCCCGCACAGCGCGCGGGCATTGGAATGGCTCGCCAAAATCGGGCGACGCGTCACGCGCATCAGCTCCCAAAATGCAGCTTCCGACAGATGGCTGACATCAACAGCGATGCCGAGGCGCTGCGCCTCGCGCACAAAGTCGCGTCCCGCCGCCGTCAGTCCGCGTTCGGAGCGATGACAGCCCGCAAGGACGTTGTCGGCATTCCACGTCAGTGTGGTCATGACAAAGCCGTCTTCCCGCAGGGCTTCCAGCGCCCCGGGGTCACAGCCGATGACCTCCGCGCCCTCCACGGACAGCAACGCAGCCGTCTTCCCCGTCGCATTCAGCCGCTCGACATCGCGCGCCGAAGCGGCAGGTGCAATTCGTTCGGCGTTTCGTTTCAGCTCCGCCCGAAAGCGCGCCAGCGGCTTACTCAGACAGTCCTGCGGCGCACCGATTTCGGGGCAAGCGCCGGCATAGCTGCAAAAGGCAAAGACCTGTGCATAGGCGGCAAATTCCGCACATTTTTGCAGGTCAACGCAGCAGGAATTCTCCGCCAGCGGCTCGCTGCGTCTCCACAGCTCAAAAGCGGTGTCGCAGTGTGCATCAAACACACGCAGCTTCACTCGAAGGCATCCTCCAAATGGCAAATTTTCGGGTGGCGCGTCTGCGTCCCCTCGGGGGCGTAGACCTCGATGACGTCGAAGCGGGGCTGCTTTTCCGTCTCGTGCTGCGCCAGATAGACCATCGCCGCACGGCGCAGACGCTCCTGCTTGCGGCGGTCGACGAATTCCAGTGCCTGTGCAAAGTTTGCATTTTTGCGGAGCTTGACCTCCACAAAGACGATAAATTCCCGATTTTCCGCGATCAGGTCGATCTCACCCATTCGGCAGCGGAAATTCGCGGTGACGATCGCATAGCGTTGCTTGCGCAGATACTTCGCCGCGACCTCCTCGCCCCAGCGCCCAAGCTGCTCAGTTTCCATAGAATTTCTTCAAAAACGTGCGGCGATGGATAGGGCAAGCGCCGTGTTCGCGCAGGGCGGCATAGTGTGCCTGCGTGCCGTAGCCCTTGTGGACGGCGAAGCCGTACTGCGGGTAAATCACGTCCTGTTCGAGCATGAAGCGGTCACGCGTGACCTTTGCCAGAATGGACGCCGCGGCGATGTTCGCGCTCAGGCTGTCGCCCTTGACGATCGTTCGGACGGGCAGCTCCAGCTCCGGCGCACGGTTTCCGTCGACAAGGACGATGTCCGGACGGAGGGAAAGCTGCTCAACGGCGCGGCGCATTGCCAGAAACGTTGCCTGCAAAATATTGATCTCGTCGATCTCGCGCTCATCGACGAAAGCGATGCCGTAGGCAAGCGCCTGCGACGTGATGACGTCGTAAAGCGCTTCGCGGCGCTTTTCCGACAGCTTTTTCGAGTCATTCAAACCCTCGATCTCCAAATCGGGCGGGAGAATGACCGCCGCAGCGCAGACCGGCCCTGCCAGCGGGCCTCTGCCCGCTTCGTCGACGCCGCAGACGGTCAAAAAGCCCTCCTCGCGGCATTCGTGTTCAAATTTCCAAAGCTCGCTCATGATTTCACCTCATTCAGTGCGGTCAGAAGACGACCTGCACCAGGATCATATAGCACACCGTGCCGCTGACGATACTCAGCAGCGTGCTTCGCTTCCAGACATACAGTGCGCCGACAATGACGCTCGCGATCAGTGCCGGGAGAAATCCGCCGAGGCTCGTGAAGCGGATGTCCTTCAGGCAGTAGATCACCAGCATTCCCATCACGGCGAACGGAAGAATGCGCCCCAGTTTTTCGACCGTTTTCGGGATTTTTCGATTCCCGTTGAAGATCAGAAACGGGAAAAAGCGCAGCAGCGCCGTCACCAGCGCGACGACCGCCACGATCAGCAGGTCACGAAGCTCAGGCATTCTGCTTTCCCTCCTTTTGCAGGCAGAGCAGCAGCGCGATCACGAGCATCGCGGGGATCAGGAAACTCTCACTGCCGAAGATGAGCAGGCAGACGACCGACGCCCCGATGCCGATGAGGGCGGGCGTGTGGTTCTTCGTCGTCATCCACTGCTCCAAAAAGACCGTGACGAACAGCGCCGTCAGGACAAAGTCGATGCCCTCGCTGTTAAAATGCACCAGCGTCCCAACCACTGCGCCGAGCAGCGCGCCGGTGACCCAGTAGACATGATTCAGCGCAGAAACGTAAGTACAGTAGCGAATCTGCTCCTCCTGCGGAAGCTCCGCCTTTTCCCGGCAGACGAGGGAATACGTCTCGTCCGTCAGCGTGAAGATCAGGTACAGCTTGCGTTTCCCTGCCGATTTGTACTTTTTCAGCATGGAGATGCCGTAAAACAGATAGCGCGCGTTGACCATCAGGGTCGTCAGGGCGACCGTCACGAGCGACGCGCCCCCGGCAAGCAGCCCCACGGCGACATACTGCATTGAGCCGGAAAAGATAAACATGCTCATCAGAACCGCAAGCGGGATGCCGTAACCGGCGCTTTTGAGAACAATGCCGAAGCCGAAGCCCAGCAGCAGATATCCCGTCAGAACGGGAATGGTGTCAATGAATGCGATTTTCAGGGTAGATTTCATGCGTGGTTCCTCAAACCGAAATAGACCTCCGGGACACGCGCGGTCCGAGGTGTAGTTTCTCTGTGATCAATCGTCGGGGGTGAAGGTCAGGCGCTGGCGCAGACCGTCCACGCTGAGGTGGAAGACGATCACGCCGTCGGCGCACAGTTCTTTTGTCAATTCGATCTCGCTGCCCGTGCAGAACGAACGCGCGACGGCGTCAGGATCGTCTGTCGTGACCTCACTGACAAACACGTCGCGCATCTGGTTGTTGCTGCACAGGTTGAAGATCTCACGGATCAGTTCATATCTCATCGGGGGCCTCCAGCGTAAAGCGTCCGATCTTGCAGCTTCGGTACTCTTCGAGCAGAATGCGCGCCATGCGCTCCGTGTCCAGCTCGCCGCGGGCAAGGAGGAAGCCGCGTCTGCGTGCCGCCTCGGTCAAAAGGGCGTAGCCGTCGGCGTCTTCGGACACGTCGAGCTTATAGCGGGCACGCAGGGCATCGGGATAGCGCTGCCAGAGGGTTTTCATCAGGTGCAGGGCGAGCGTTTCCGTGTCGAGGACGTCGTCCTTGACCGCGCCGGTATAGGCAAGACGGCGACCGACCTCCTCGTCATCAAACTTCGGCCAGAGGATGCCGGGCGTGTCGAGCAGGAGCAGCCCCGGATCGACCGTGACCCACTGCTTGCCCCGCGTGACACCGGGGCGGTTTTCCGCCTTCGCGCCCTTGCGCCCGGCGATCTGATTGATAAAGGTCGATTTGCCGACATTCGGGATGCCGACGACCATCAGCTTCAGCGGCTTGTTGACGAAGCCCTTTTCCTGATAGCGCCGCAGCTTTTCAGCAAGCAGCTCCCGCACCGCCGGGACAAAGCGGTCGATCCCGCGGCGGCTCTTGCAGTCGGTTTTGACAACCGCCCAGCCGTTTGCACGGAAATGATCGCTCCATTTCGCCGTCGCAGCGGGGTCTGCAAGGTCAATGCGGTTCAAAATGACCATGCGGGGTTTATTGCCGCAGATCGCGTCGATGTCCGGGTTGCGGCTCGAAGCCGGAATGCGCGCGTCAACGATCTCGCACACGGCGTCGACCAGCTTGAGATCCGCCTCGATCTGTCGGCGGGTCTTGGTCATATGCCCCGGATACCACTGAATATTCATACGTTCATCCATCATGATACCGCTCCCAGTCGGTCAAATTCCCGCGCCCCGTTTTCCAGCCCGGGGAACGCAATGAACAGCACCTTGCCGAGCACCTCGTCGAGCCGAATCTGCCCGATGTCGGGGTTACGGCTGTCGGAGGACTTGTTGCGGTTGTCGCCGAGGACGAAAATACAGTCGTCTTCGACCGTCAGCGGGTAATTCAGCCCCGCGCCGCCGACAAACTTCGGCTGCATCGCTTCGTTGATATACGGCTCGTTGAGGGGGACGCCGTCGACATAGACCGTGCCGACGCCCGCCTCGTCATAGCGGATATCGACCGTCTGCCCAGCCGTGGCGATGACGCGCTTGACGATCGGCTCGCCGTTGTTGAACGACAGCTTGCGCGCGACGATGATGTCGCCCCTCTCCAGCTCGCCCATGATGACGTTGCTCTCCAGCGCGAGAAAATCGCCGTGCTTGAGCGTCGGGTACATCGAGCTTCCGTCCACGCTGACAAGGCGGACGAAAAAGACAAAAATCAGCGTGATACACGCCAGAATGTAGACCAGATCGTGCAAAAGCGCATATAGATCCTCTAAAAAGGAGTGCTTATCCTTTTGATCGCGATTCTCCTGCTGCATGAGCGCAATTCCTTCCGTTCAGCGCCGCGCGGCACTGTTTTTCCATTTACTGATTATACACCAAGTCCGCGCAGAAATAAAGATGAAAAAATGAAAAATTTGAGCCGGAGAGCGCTTGCCCTCCGGCTCGTGAATGTTACAGGTTTTTCAGGCGTTCGGCACTTTCGGCGAGCTGCTTGATAAGGCTTTCGTACTTTTCCGCCTTGGCGCGCTCGGCGGCGACCACCTGCTCAGGTGCTTTGGCGGCGAAGCCGGGGTTGTTCAGCTTGGAAAGGACGCCGTTCAAGCCCTTTTGGGTCTTTTCCAGCTCCTTGGCAATGCGCGAAAGCTCCTTTTCCACATCGACAAGCTGGCTCATCGGCATATAAAGCGTCGCGTCATGCGTCACGCAAGATGCCATCGTCTCATGACCCTCCGGCTCGGCGGCGGAGATCACCACGTCGTCTGCATAGGCAAGGCGGGTCATGAAGCCCGCGCCGCTTTCAAAGACATCCCGCTTCGCCGTGACGATGTAGATCGTGCACTTCTTCGACGGCGGAACGTTCATCTCCGCGCGACGGTTGCGCACGGCGCGGATGGCGGTCATGATACTCTCCATCGCCGTCTCCTCTGCCTTAAAGGCAAGGTCTTCGCGGTACGTCGGCCACGCAGCGGCAATCAGCGCTTCGCCCTCGTGCGGGAGCGCCTGCCAGATTTCCTCGGTAATAAACGGCATGAACGGATGCATCAGGCGCAGAATTTGGTCGAGCACATACAAAAGCACCTGCTGTGCCGTGCGCTTACTCGCTTCATTCTCGCCGTAAAGACGCGCCTTGGTCAACTCGATATACCAGTCGCAATAGCTGTCCCAGATGAAGTCATAGATCTTCTGCACGGCGATGCCAAGCTCATACTTGTCCAGATTCTCCGTCGCCTCGGCGATGAGGGTGTTGAGCTTGGAGAGGATCCACTTATCCGCCGTTTCCAGCTCGGAGAGGGCGGGAAGCTCGTTCTTTTCCACGCTCAGGTTCATCATGACATAGCGGCTGGCATTCCAGAGCTTGTTGGCAAAGTTGCGCATCGCCTCGCAGCGTTCGATATAAAAGCGCATGTCGTTGCCGGGTGAGTTGGCGGTGAGCATGTTCATGCGCAGGGCGTCCGCGCCGAAGCGGTCGATCATTTCCAGCGGGTCGATGCCGTTTCCGAGGGATTTCGACATTTTTCTGCCCTTGTCATCGCGGACAAGACCGTGGATGAGCACGGTGTGGAACGGCGGCTTTCCGGTCTGCTTGCAGCCGGAGAAGATCATGCGCGCGACCCAGAAGAAGATGATATCATAGCCGGTGACGAGAACGTCGGTCGGGTAAAAATACTTGAAATCGGGAGCTTCCGTGTCGGGCCAGCCCAGCGTTTCAAAGGGCCAGAGCGCCGAGGAGAACCATGTATCAAGGACATCCTCGTCGCGGGTAATGTTTTGACTGCCGCATTTTTCGCAGCAAACGGCGTCCTCGCGGGAGACGGTCGTGTGACCACAATCGGCGCAGTACCATGCGGGGATCTGATGACCCCACCAGAGCTGGCGGGAAATGCACCAGTCATGAACGTTCTCCATCCAGTTGGTGTAAATTTTCGTGAAGCGTTCGGGGACGAACTTCGTCTCGCCCTCGTTGACCACGCGCAGCGCCTCTTCGGCAAGCGGCTGCATCTTGACGAACCACTGTGCCGAGATGATCGGCTCGACATCACGGTGGCAGCGATAGCAAGTGCCGACGTTGTGGTTGTACGGCTCGACCTTGACCAGATAGCCCTCCGCCTCAAGGTCGGCGACGATCTGCTTTCTCGCCTCGTAGCGGTCGAGTCCCTCATATTTTCCGCCGAATTCGTTGACAACGCCGTGGTCGTCGAGGACGCGGATGACCTCCAGATTGTGCCGCAGACCGACCTCAAAGTCGTTCGGGTCATGCGCGGGCGTCATCTTAACGCAGCCCGTGCCGAAGTCCATCTCGGCATAGTCGTCGGCGACGACGGGGATTTCCTTGTTGATGAGCGGCAGGAGGACCTTCTTGCCGACGATCGACTGATAGCGCTCGTCGTTCGGATTGACGCACACGCCGCTGTCACCGAGCATCGTCTCCGGACGGGTGGTGGCGACAATGACTTCGCCGCTGCCGTCTGCAAGCGGATAGCGGATGTGCCAGAGGTTGCCGGGCTTGTCGATGTATTCGACCTCGGCGTCGGACAGCGCCGTGACGCAGTGCGGACACCAGTTGATGATACGGCTGCCCTTATAGATCAGCCCCTGCTCATAGAGATTGACGAACACCTCGCGCACCGCCTTTGAGCAGCCCTCGTCCATCGTGAAGCGCGAACGCTGCCAGTCGCAGGAAATGCCAAGCTTCTTCTGCTGCGTGACGATGCGGTCGCCGTACTGGCGCTTCCAGTCCCAGACGCGCTCCAAAAACTTCTCACGTCCGAGGTCATATCGCGTTTTGCCCTCGCCGCGCAGCACTTCTTCGACCTTGATCTGCGTAGCGATACCGGCATGGTCGACGCCGGGCAGATACAGCGCATTATAGCCCTGCATGCGCTTATAGCGGATGAGGGTATCCTGCGCGGTATCGTCCATCGCGTGACCGATGTGGAGCTGCCCCGTCACATTGGGGGGCGGCATGACGATTGTAAAGGGCTTTTTCGTCTCGTCCGGCTCGGCATGGAAATAGCCGCCGTCCTGCCAGAACTGATAGATCCGGCTTTCGACATCCTTCGGGTCATAGGTTTTCGGCAGTTCTCTGATCATAATGTTTCCTCCGTGTGAATGAAAAACGCCCCGAGTCAAAGACTCAGGGCGATAAAAATACCGTGGTACCACCTGAATTTCCGCAAAACGGACACTCAAGCTCTGTAACGGGAGCACCCGTGCGCGCTTACTGCATTCTGCGCGCCCGCTCCGAAGCGACCTTCACCCGACCTCCGCAGGAACTTGCACCGACCGTTCCCTCTCTGCTGCGGCGGCTCGGATTACTCCTCTCCGTCTGTGCGTTTTGCGATATATATAGGAATCGTAGCAAATAAATGCGGAAAAGTCAAGCGTTTTTACGCTTCTTTCGGCAAAAATGCCTGCATTGCGTCCGCAAGCGCTTCCAGCAGACGCTCCGCAGCCGCACGGTCGCGGTCGACCGCCGTCAGATAGAGTTTGACCTTCGGCTCGGTGCCGGACGGGCGGACGATGACGCTCCCCTGCTCGCCCAGCGTCAAAACGACGACATTCGACTTCGGCAGGGTGACGGTGCTTTCCTCGCCCGTCACGAAATTCTTTGTCACGCTCACAGAATAATCCGTCAGCTCCGTCACGGCGATGCCGCCCAGCGCAGCGGGGGTATTGGCGCGGAAGTCCGCCATGAACTGCGCGGAAAGCTCCATCGCATTCGGCCCTTTCAGCTCGACGCTGATGACCTTGGCTGCGTGGTAGCCCAGCTCGGCATAAAGCGCATCCATTTTACGGGCAAGATTCATGCCCTCGCGCTTGAGCTTCGCGGCGAGGTCGCACGTCAGCATGGAGGCGACGACCGCGTCCTTGTCGCGGGCATAAGTACCCTTGAGGTAGCCGCAGCTTTCCTCGAAGCCGAAAACAAAGCGGTTTTCTTCGCCCGCCTCCTCCAGTTTCAAAATCTCGCCGCCGATATACTTGAAGCCGGTCAGAACGCTGCACATTTTGACGCCATACTTCGCCGCGACGCGATCCGCCATCGGGGTGGAAACGATGCTGCGCACGGCGACCGGCGCTGCGGGAAGCTTGCCCTGCGCCGAAAGCTCGCCGAGGATATAGTCCAGCAGCAGGCAGCCCAGCTCGTTGCCCGAAAGCTTGCGGAAGCCCTCGCCCTCCGGCACGGCGACCGCCACACGGTCACAGTCCGGGTCAGTGCCGAGAATGAGGTCTGGATGGGTCGTGCGGGCGATTTTATAGCTCTCGTTGAGCGCCGCATCGGTCTCCGGGTTCGGATATTCGCAGGTCTTGAAGTCGCCGTCCGGCTGCTCCTGCACCTTGACGACATCGATGTTCACGCCGATGCGCCTCAGTACTTCGCGCACCGGCTTGTTGCCCGTGCCGCACAAAGGGGTATAGAGCAGGTTGAGGTTATCCGACGGGCAAACTGCAATGCGCTCGTTCAGAACCGTCCGGTAATATTCTTCCCACAGCTCCGGTGCGATGTATTCGACCGTTCCCTCTTCCAGATACGCCGCAAAGGACTTCTCCGCCGGGAGGAAATACGGGAGCTTCGAAATTTCCGCAAAAACGATCGCCGCCGGTTCGTCGGTCATCTGGCAGCCATCCGGGCCGTAGCACTTGATGCCGTTATAAGCGCCGGCGTTATGGCTGGCGGAGACGACGATGCCGCAGCCGCAGCCCAACCGGCGAACGGCAAAGGAAAGCATCGGTGTCGGCGCAAGCTCGTGATAGACATAGACGCGGACGCCCTTTTGCGCCAGCGCCTCGGCGCACAGCTCGGCATAGCGGCGGGAATTGTGGCGCGAGTCATAGCCGATGGCGCATTTTTGCGGCAGATCGGACGCAGAGAGCCACGCGGCAAGCCCCTGCGCCGTGCGGCGGACGGTAAAATCGTTCAGGCGGTTCGTACCCTGCCCCATAATCCCCCGGATACCCGCCGTGCCGAATTGCAGCTCGGCGCCGAACGCGCCCTTGCGTGCCTCGTCATCCATTGTTTCCAGCTCCGCATGCCCCTGCGAGCACAGCGGTGCATTCTCACACCAAAAGCGATAACGTTCTGAATACTCCATGAAAACCTCCTGTGGAAAAAGCAGGTCAATAAAAATCGACCTGCTTGCGGTGATTAAACGTCTTCGATGATTGCGGAATTGTTGTTTGCGGGACGTGCCTGCGGATTGACCAACGCGCGGAACTTCGAGCGCGAGTCGCGGATCTCGGAAAGCGCCTCTGCAACGGCTTCCTCGGTGCGGCGCAGGGAATCGTCGACGAAGTCGTTCGTGACCTGCTTGAGCTCCTTGATCTTGTCCTGCGCGGCACGAACCATCTCGTTTGCCTGATTCTTCGCTTCCAGATAAATCGCTTCCTGCGAAACGAGCTGGCGCGCCTGCGCCTGTGCGGACTTCAAAATACTCTCTGCTTCACGCTTGGCGTTGGTGATCAGCTCGCCGCGCGACTCGACGATCGTCTTCGCCTGCTTCAGCTCGCCGGGGAGCTGGTTGGAGATCTCGTCGAGCAGATCGAGCACGCGGTCACGCTCCAGCGCGCACTTGTCGCCGCTGAACGGAACGTTCTTCGCGTCCTGCACCATCTCGTATAAAGTACCGATCAGTTCTTCGATCCCATGTTCGTTCATTGTGGAACCTCCTTATTTTTTAGCTGTAATTCTGATTCTTTGATAAAAGTCATCCATGATCTCCGGCGGAAGAAAATCACTCAGATCCGCACGGTAATAGCCCATTTCCTTGACGGCGCTGGAGCTGAGATACATGTACTGATGCTCCGCGGTCAGGAACAGGGAGTCGAGGTTGGGGTTGAGCTTGCGGTTGATCATCGCCATCTGGAATTCCTTTTCGAAATCCGAACCGGCACGCAGACCCTTGACGATCGTGCAGCAGCCGTGCGTTTCGGCATATTCGGCGAGCAGACCGTCATGCGCGTCGACCGTCACGTTCGGCAAATGTGCCGTGACTCTGCGCAGGTGCTCCTTGCGCTCCTCGAGCGAGAACAGCGGGCGTTTTTCGCAGTTGACCATCACGCAGACGATCACACGGTCAAACAGCAGTGCGGCGCGCTCGATGATATTCAAATGTCCCTTGGTGACCGGGTCAAAGCTCCCGGGATAAACAGCGATCTTCATTCAACGTCCTTTTCCCTGCGAAACAGCGTGATCGCCGTTTTGCCGTATCGGTAGTCCTTCGAGCGCACCAGACCCGAAAAATCCCCGTCAAGGGGCTTATCTGCCGGACGTTCTGTGACAATTATACCACCTTCCGCCAAAATGTCAATTTCCGAGATGCGTTTTATCGCATTTTCCAAATATTTTTCCGCGTAGGGCGGGTCGAGAAAGACAAGGCGGAAGCGTTTTTTGCATCGGTCGAGGTAGCCGAGGTAATCGGCACGCACGACCTCCGCCTGTTCGGTCAGGCGGGTGCGGCGCAGATTTTCCCGCACGACGGCAAGGGCGTCCGCCCGCTCGTCGACAAAGACGGCGCGGCTCGCCCCGCGGCTGAGCGCCTCGATGCCGAGCTGCCCCGAGCCTGCAAAGAGGTCGAGCACCTCGCCTGCGATCTCATACTGAATGATGTTGAACAGCGCCTGCTTCACCCTGTCCGCCGTCGGACGGGTCGAAAGTCCCTCAGGCGCTTTCAGGTTCACGCCGCGCGCCGTGCCGGTGATGACTCGCATGGTTATTCCTCCGAATGAAAGTGGGTATAGACCGCCTCGGCAGTCCTGCGCGGAACGACGGCTGCAAGGGCTTCGACGTCCGCGTCTTTGATCGCCGCGATGGATTTGAAATGCTTCAGTAGCGCAAGCCGTCGTTTCTCCCCCACGCCCTCGATCCGGTCGAGCTGCGAGCCGCGCACATGCTTGCTGCGGAGCTGACGGTGGTAAGTGATGGCGAAGCGGTGCGTTTCCTCCTGAATGCGCCCGATGAGCGCAAACACGGCGGGCACGGTCTGAATGCCGAGCTCCGCGCCGTCCGGCGTGACCAGCGCGCGCGTGCGGTGGCGATCGTCCTTGACCATGCCGTAGATCGGCGCGGAAATCCCCATTGCCGTGAGCGCCTGACGCACCGTGTCGGCATGGACGACGCCGCCGTCGATCAGCAGGACGTCCGGCATTTCGTCAAAACCGCGGTCGCCGTCGAGATAGTGGCAAAATCTTCGGCAAAGCACCTGCCGCATAGCGCCGTAATCGTCCTGATCGTCCATATTTTCGAGCTTAAAGCGCTTGTAATCGCTTTTTTTCGGCTTGCCGTCAACAAACACCGTCATTGACGCGACAATATCTGTCCCTGCCGTGTTGGAAATGTCGTAAGCCTCCATGCGGTGCGGCGGCTCGGCAAGTCCGAGGATTCCCTGCAGCATCCGCATCGTTCCGCCGATGCGTTCTGCGGCGGTGGTCGCCCGCTCAGCCTCCTCGCGCGCATTCTTCACGGCAAGGTCGACAAGTTTTTTGTTGTCGCCCCGCTGCGGGGTCACGATACGCACCTGCTTTTCCAGCGTTTCGAGCAAAAGCTGAGAAAACAGCGCCGCGTCCTCGATGGGAAGCGGGAGCAGGATGCGCTTCGGAGCGGCATTTCTTGTCAGATAATACTGCTTGACAAGGGCGGAAAGCGCCTCCGGCGCGTCGTCCGGCACGGGAAGCAGCTCATAATCCTTATCCATCAGGTTGCCGCCGATGAAATGCAGCACGGCGAAGCACGCCTTCGCCTCGGTCTGATACCATCCGATCACGTCGGTGTCTGCCAGCGTGCCGGCGGTGACGAGCTGCCGCTGCGCCAGCGATTCGATCGCCCGCAAGCGGTCACGGTACTGCGCGGCATGCTCAAATTCCAGCTTCTCCGCCGCTTCCTCCATCTGTGCCTGCAAGGTGCGGCACAGCTCCTGCTGCTTTCCCTCCAGCAGCAGCACCGCCTGTTCCATCCGCGCGGCATAGTCCTCCTGCCGCAGCTCCACCCGACACCAGCCGGCGCAGTTTTTGAGATGATAATTCAGGCAAGGGCGCTCCTTGCCGATGTCGCGGGGAAATTTTTTCCCGCACTGCGGAAGTCGGAAAACGGCACGGATGGTGTCGATCACCTGCTGTGAGCGTCCGCGGCTTCCGTAAGGTCCGAAATAGCGCGCGCCGTCGTCCTTGACGCGCCCTGCGAGCGTGATGGTCGGGTATGGCTCGCGCAGATCGACCCGCAGATAGGGATAGCCCTTATCATCCTTGAGCAGGATGTTGTACTTGGGCATATAATGCTTGATGAGCGAGCATTCGAGCACCAACGCCTCAAACTCCGTCGCGGCGGCGATCGTCTCGAAATGATCGACCTGTGAAACCATGCGGCGGGTTTTTTGATTGTGCGAGGCGGTGTCCTGAAAATACTGGCTCACACGGTTTTTCAGTTTTTTCGCCTTGCCGACATAGATGACCTTGTCCGACGCGTCCTTCATCAGATACACGCCCGGCTCAAACGGCAGCGACCGCGCCGCCGCCCGAAGTTCCTCTCGCGTCATGTTCCTCTCCGATTAGAAAAGGCTGCCCCAAACGCATCGGCGCTTGGGACAGCCGTTTGTTTGAGTTCGAACGTCAGTAGATATCCTTGACCAGCATGGCGGCTAAGGACTTGACCGCAGCTTCCTCATCGGGTCCTTCCGCGATCAGGCTGATCTCGGTGCCGGTGGTGATGCCCATCGACAAAACGCCGAGCAAGCTCTTGGCATTGATCTTGCGGTCGTCCGCCTCCACCCAGATGCTCGAACGGAATTCATTCGCTCTCTGGATGAAATAGGTCGCCTGCTTATTGTGAAGACCGGATTCGCACTTCACGACGGTTTTTTCTGTATACACACGCGTCACTCCTTCATACTCGCGGTTATGCGAGATACTAATAACAAATATAAGCAAAAAGTGTGGATTTGTCAACCGGTTTGAAAATATTTTACATTTTTCGCTCTCAGGCAAGCTCCGCGATGGTCACGCCGTCCTCGCCCTCGCCGTAAATTCCGAGGCGGTAACGCTTGACAGCGCGGTTGTGCTTCAGCTCGTCATGCACCGCCTTGCGCAGCACACCCGTGCCCTTGCCGTGGATGATGCGCACCTGTGAAAGGTTTGCCAGCATCGCACCGTCGAGGAAGACGGAAAGCGTTGCGACCGCCTCGTCGGCGGTCATGCCGCGCAGGTCAAGCTCCGTCGCCGCAGCGGTGTTGCGGAATTGTCGCTGCGAGCGCTCGATGATCTTCTTTGCCTGCTGTTTCGTTTCCTCGATGAGGTAGACCTCCTCGGGCTTTGCCGTGATCTTCATAATGCCCGCCTGAAGCTGATAGCTCCCGTCGACGTTGACGGAAAGCACCTGCGCCCGCGTTCCGAAGCGCAGCAGTTCCACCGTGTCCCCGACCTTGACGGCGCGGGTCGGGGCGGGGCGTTCGGGCGCGGTCTGCTTACCCGCAAGGGCGTCCTCCGCCTCATTGAGCTTGCGGCGCAGCTCCGCTTGTTTTTCGTTGACGCCCTGTGCGTCGGCGGCGTCCCTGAGCTGCTTGCGAAGCTGCTTCAGCTCGTCGGCAACCTCGTTGGAGGCGCGGCGGGCGCTGTCGATGATGCTCTGCGCCTCGACGCGGGCGGCGCGCACCGCCTTTTCCCGTTCGCGCTTGATCTCGGCGTAATACGTCTCCGATTTTTCTTTCATCTGCTCGGTTTCCAGACGCAGACGTTCGGCTTCCAGCTTCGCGTTTTCCATCTGCTTGCGCTGCTGTTCGAGCTGATTGAGCACATCCTCAAAATTGCGGTCGTTTTCATTGACCAGATTCCGCGCCTGATCGACGATCAGATCGGAAAGTCCCAGCCGCTTGGAGATCGCAAAGGCGTTGGACTTGCCGGGGATGCCGATGAGCAGCTTGTACGTCGGGCGGAGCGTTTCCACGTCGAATTCGCACGAAGCGTTCATGACGCCCTCGGTGCGCATGGCATAGAGCTTCAGCTCCGCATAGTGCGTCGTCGCCGCTACACGGCTGCCGCAGTTGCGGCAAAATTCGATCAGCGCATTGGCAAGCGCCGCGCCCTCGGCGGGATCG
>CAYRMX010000019.1:0-16856 GCA_964425295.1 uncultured Oscillospiraceae bacterium
TGGCTTCCTCGGCGGTGGCGTGCATGGTATGTCCCTCCTGCCAGAGGAATTCCCGATGGCGCAGGAACGGGCGGCTGGTCTTCTCCCAGCGCAGGACGCTGCACCACTGGTTATACATCTTCGGCAGGTCGCGGTAAGACTGGATGATGTTGCGGAAATGCTCGCAGAAGAGCGTCTCCGACGTCGGACGGATGCACAGGCGCTCTTCGAGCTTCTCCTGCCCGCCGACCGTAACCCACGCGCACTCCGGCGCGAAGCCCTCAACATGATCCTTTTCCTTTTGCAGCAGGGATTCCGGGATCAGCATCGGCATATAGACGTTTTCCGCGCCGGTCTTCTTGAACTCGGCGTCCAACGAGTGCTGGATATTTTCCCATATGGCGTAGCCGTAGGGACGGTAGACGAACATGCCCTTGACCGAGGAATAATCGATCAGCTCCGCCTTTTTGCACACGTCGGTGTACCACTGGGCAAAGTCGACCTCCATATCGGTGATCTGCTCTACCCGTTTCTCTTTTGCCATAATATAAGTCTCCCTTTCGGTAGTATTCTCCACTGTCTATTCTATCACATCTGTCAAGTAGCCGCATAGGATGGGGTACGAACTTTTGCCCCGAAGGAGGTTCCCGCATGGAATCGCTGACCGTCACGCTTGAGCCGATCGTTGCCGCTTTTTACCGACGCATTGCGCAGCAGCTTCAGCTCCCCGTTGAAACCGTCCTTTCCGACGCACTTTTCAAGCTCGCAGGCGAGCTTTCTCTCGAAGCTGCACGGAAAATGTCGGTTCGGGAATTGTAATTCCAGAAGAAAGGTGTTATACTGATTATAGTATGGCGTATTGTGCGCCAAATACGGTTACATACGGAGGAAAACACGGATGAAATCGATCCGCGATGTCTATAAAATCGGTAAAGGCCCATCCAGTTCTCACACGATGGGGCCCGAACGCGCCGCCACGCTGTTTCTGGAGCGTTATCCCGACGCCGACCGTTTCTGCGTCAAGCTCTATGCCTCTCTCTGCAAGACCGGCCGCGGGCACGGCACAGACCGCGTGCTTTACGAAGTTCTCGGCAAGGAGCGCACGGAGGTCGTCTTCTGCGAAGACGCCCCCGATCCCCTGCCCCATCCGAATACGCTCGACTTCTTTGCCTATAAGGACGCCAAGGAGCTGGGCACGCTGCGCGTTCTCTCCGTGGGCGGTGGCGACATCGTCATTGACGGCGAGGACGCCTCCAACGGCGCGGACGAAATATATCCCGAAAATTCCTTTGCCGAGATCCATCAATTCTGTTCGTGGCGCTATATCACACTGAGCGAATACGTCGAGCTGAACGAAGGCCCGGAGATCTGGGACTTCCTCGCCGAGGTCTGGCGCACCATGAAGCGTGCTGTCGGTCGCGGTCTGCGCGCAAGCGGCACGCTCCCCGGCGGGCTGAACGTGGCGCGCAAGGCAAAGCACCTGTTCCAGCAGGAGCGGGCAACCGAGCTTCCGCAGGTGCGCGAAATGCGCATGATCTGCTCGTATGCCTACGCCGTCGCCGAGGAAAACGCCGACAACGGCACGATCGTCACCGCCCCGACCTGCGGGAGCTGCGGCGTGCTTCCGGCGGTCCTGCTCTATATGCAGGAGCGGCACGGCATCAGCGACGAAAAGGTGCTCGAAGCCCTCGCCGTCGCCGGTCTGATCGGCAGTCTGGTCAAGCGCAACGGCTCGATCTCCGGCGCGGAATGCGGCTGTCAGGCAGAGATCGGCACGGCAACGAGCATGGCGGCGGCTGCGCTGTGTACGCTCAAAGACCGCTCCATCCCGGAGACAGAGTACGCCGCCGAGATCGCAATGGAGCACCAGCTCGGTCTGACGTGCGACCCCATCTGCGGTCTTGTGCAGATTCCCTGCATCGAGCGCAACGCCGTTGCCGCAAAACGTGCAATGGACGCGTTCAACCTCGCTACGTTCCTGTGCGGCACGCGAAACATCAGCTTCGACATGGTCGTGCGCACCATGAAGGAGACCGGCATGCACATCAATTCCCGCTACCGTGAGACCAGCGAGGGCGGGCTTGCCAAGCTCTATAACCGCCGCAAGGGCTTGCAATACAAATAAACCGACGCCGCGTGGAGACTTTCCACGCGGCGCTTCAGCGCGTCAAAAAAGTCCTTTGAACATTTTTTGACACGCTGAAGCAAAATTGCAAAACAAATTTCGGAAAGATTATTTTGCAATTTTGCCGCCTGCGGGCGGGTTATTGAACGTGAAAGGACACCCTGACGGTTTCCTTTCACTCTTTTCTTCCCTCCGAAAATTTCAACCTGTGCGTTTTTCGACAAACTGCAACGCCGCGTGGAGGCTTTCCACGCGGCGTTTTCTCAGACTTCGAGGATGTTTTGAATCAGGCGCATGAGGATGGTCGCGACCTGTTCGCGGGCGGCATTGCCCTGCGGGACAAGGTAGTCCGCGCCGACGCTGCCGCTGCCTTTGATCAATCCCTCGGCGACCGCCCAGCGCATCGGCTCAACGGCATAGGACTGCACGGAGTTTGCATCCGGAAACGCACCCAGCTCCGCTCGCTTCTCGCCGGCGCACATTTTCCATGCGCAGTAGCGGTAAAGGATCGTGGCAAGCTGCTCGCGGGTGATCTCGCCCTCCGGGTCGAACTTCGTCTTGCTGACGCCGTCGACAATGCCGCAGCCTGCCGCCCACGCGACCGCTTTTTCGTAATATGCGCCCGCGGGGATGTCCTTAAAGTTGTGTCCGTCCGCGGTCGGTTCCTTTTCATAACGCCAGAGCACCGTCACCAGCATGCAGCGCTGCATGCTTTCCAGCGGGCTGAACGTCGTCTCCGACGTCCCCTTGAACAGCGCCCGCGAAACGGCAAATTGAATGCCGGAATACGACCAGTAGTCCTTCGCGGGCAGGTCGGTAAAGTGTGCAAGCGCCGACGGGATTGATGGCGGCGTTTCCGGCACAGTCGGCTGCGCAGTGCCGATCGTCACGCTGAAAGTTCTTTCCAGTCCGAAGCATTGCAGCGTCACGCTCTGAACGCCCTCACGCGCGGCGTCATAGCCGCTGCAAAGTTCCGTCATCAGCGGCAGATATGACGTGCCGCAGATCGGGCAGTCCAGCACCGCCGTCAGCCCCATTGCGTCAATCGTCGTGCCGACGGGATAGGAGGCGGCAGGCTGCGTTGCAAGGCGCAGTGAGGTGTATTGACAGGCGTTTACGCTCGTCGCGCCGTCATACCGCTGCGCGCCGTAAAAAAGCTGCACCCAGTAGTTTTGATATCCGTCCTGATAGAAACGGCAGCCCGCGCCCACATGCGTAAACTCCGCAGCGAGGATGTTTGCGCGGTGTCCCTCGCTGTTCATCCACGCATTCATCACCTCGCTCGGCGAGCGCTGTCCCGCTGCGATGTTCTCGCCGCAAGCCCAGCCTACCCCGGAAGCGCTCGGCTTCTCGATCTCGGAAAAGACGGTGAAGCAATCCGTCCCGTTCGGGCGGGTGTGAGAAAACAGCGTCCGAATCTCCGACTCGCGGATGTCGCAGGCTTCCTGAAGCCACGGCGTCGCAGTCACGGGCTGCAAGCCGTTTTTCAGCCGTTCCCGGTTGACCAGCAGCAGAACTTCCCACTCCTCGGCATTCAGCCCGGCGTCTTCCGGCAGCTCCAGCGCAAGGGCCGGACACAGCAGCAGGCTCACCAGCAGCAACGCCGCAGCCAGACGGGTCAGAAATTTCATTTGGATCGCTCCTTTCGAAATCTTCTTTTATGATTATACCCTGCCTGCTCTGCGCCCGTCAAGCACCTTACTGCAAAAAAGCACTTGACGCACCCCCGTCCTCATGGAGTATAATCGGTTTAACGAATCCGCACCCCGCCCCGCGGCGGCACAATACAGACAGGAGGGTTTTTCATGCAGGATTTTTTCTTTCACTATCCGACCAAGGTCTATTTCGGCGCGGAAAGCGCGCAAAAGGCGCTGCGCGAGACGCTTCCCACCGTCGGCAGGACAGTCATGCTCGCCTACGGCGGCGGCTCGATCCGCAAAAACGGGATTTATGAGGAAATGAAGTCGCTTCTGCTGGAGGCAGACAAGGAGGTCGTCGAATTTTCGGGCATTATGCCGAACCCGACCTATCGCAAGGTGCTTGAGGGCGCGCAGCTCGTCCGCGCGCGCGGCGTCGACTTCATTCTGGCGGTCGGCGGCGGCAGCGTCATCGACTGCTGCAAGGTGCTTGCGGCGCAGGCGCTGCTCTCGGAGGACATCTGGAGCATGCAGCAGGAAAAGGGCGTCCTTGCACGCGGCGGCATTCCCGTCGGCGCAGTGGTCACGGCGTCCGGCACGGGCGCGGAAATGAACGCCGGCGGCGTCATCACCCATGAGGAAAAGCACTGGAAAGGCGGGATTTTCGGCGTCGCGCCGATCTTTGCCGCGCTTGACCCCGCGTATACGCGCACCGTTCCGCGCATGCAGGTGCTCTCCGGCGCGTTCGATACGCTGAGCCACGCAATGGAAACCTACCTTGGCATCTCCGACCGCAACAATGTCTCCGACGACGTGTCGCTTGCGATCCAACGCAATACCGTGGTCAACATGCGCCGTCTTCTGAAAAACATCGACGATATGGAGGCGCGCAGCAACCTGATGTGGGACTCGGCGATGGCAGAAAACGGGATTCTGAAATGCGGACGGCAGACCGCTTTTCAGGTGCACCAGATCGAGCACCAGCTCGGCGCGTTCACCGACTGCAACCACGGGCAGGGGCTTGCCGTCATTCAGCCGATCTATTGCCGTCACATTCTGCGCGACGCGGAGGAAAAATTCACCCGTTTTGCGCGCACGGTCTTCGGCGAAAACACCGCCGAGGGCGGCATTGACGCCTTGGAGCGTCTGATTTCCGACTGCGGTCTGCCCACGAAGCTCTCGCAGCTTCATTCCACGGTTGAGATCACGCCGGAGCTCCTGCGCCGCGTCGCAGCTTCCACGAACGTGATCGCCGCTGCCCCGCGCCCCATCACCCGCGAGGAGATCTATGACATTCTGACGGAAGCGCTGTAACAAGATAAAACAAGCGCGCGCAAAATCACGCCCGTTTCAAGCTCCGATAAAAACGTCGGCTGTTGGCTTTTGCGAACAGTCGACGTTTACTTTTTATGCACGGAAGCGTTCGCGGACGAAGTCCTCCGCCGCTTGCAGCACGGCGTCGGTTCGGTCGCCCAGCGCGGCGCGGAGATAGGCTTCCTCGTCCTCGGCGGCGTGCTCGTGGCAGACGCGGAACGCTCCGGCGTCGCTTCCGAGCCCTATGCGCACCCCGTTGGCGGCGGCAAAGGCGACCTTTTCCTGCTGCTGCTTCAAAAGCGGGCGCAGCACCTCGTCGGGGTAGCGCCCGCAGCCGATCAGATTCCCGACCGTGGAGAGCGTCGGCGTCCAGACTGTCTGCCTCATGTTCAAAAGCGTCTGTTCGCTCAAAAATGCGCCGTGCTCCACAGACTCCGCGCCCGCTTCCAACGCCGCACCGACTGCGCGGTCGCCGTTGGCATGCACCATCACGGCAAAGCCCGCCGCATGCGCCGCTTCGACCAGCCGAATGATCTCCTCCGGCGCCAAGCCCAACTCGGTCAGCGTCTCCGGCGCGGAAAAATCGATTAGCCCGGAGATCATCAGCTTGACAAAATCGCCGCCCTGCGTCCGCACCTCGTCGAGCAGGCGGCGGTATTCGTCAAAATCCGAAAAACCGCGCCCGATGAACGCGCCGTAGTGCCCGCGTTTGAAGATGGGGAACGCCGGCGAGCGATAGTCGATGCCGAACTCTGCCGCGAGCGCTTTCGCCCGCAGGCTGACACCCCACGCGTCCCCGCCGTCGCGCAGGAATGTCACTCCGCGCGTCCGATAGGACGCAAGCCGCCGACGGATCAGCGCATCGTCCGGCGACGTGCGCTGCGCGTCGATCGCCGCGCGATAATAGACCCCGTCGAGTATCATGTGAATGTGTAAATCCCCGTGCATTCTGCCCTCCGCCGTCTCTTGACCTGTTCTCTCCCCGATTTTAGCACGTTTTCCCCCGCCTGTCACCCATTTCCCGCGTTTTCCGCGGCGGATTTCAGAATATTGATTCAGATTTTTCAAAAACTGTTCACAATTCGGCGGCGGAGATATGATATCCTATCCTCAGAAAGCAGGTTTTTTCCTCCCTTTCCCCTGCTTCGGCTGCCGATGCCGCGGAGAATTTCGCGGATAAGCCAACGGCAGCGCCCCCTTTTTCAAAAAAGCGTCCCGACCGTGTGGTCGGGACGCTTTGATGTATTCAAGGATCAATCCATATTTTCAATCAGACCGTAGCCGCCGTCGTTGCGCTTGTAAACCACCGCGAACGCTTCTCCATTCTCCTCATCCTTGAATGCGAAGAAGTTGTGCTCGAGCAGATTCATCTGCAAAATCGCTTCCTCACGCGTCATCGGCTTCATCGGGAACTGCTTGACGCGCACGATCTCAAAGGCGCTCTCCTCTTCCTCGGGGACAAAGGATGTGACCTCAGGCGTGCGGACGAACGCGTCCTGACGCAGCCGACGGGCAAGCCGGGTCTTGTTCTTGCGGATTTGCCGCTCGATGGTCGACACTGCGGCGTCGATCGAAGCGAACATATCGCTGGTGGACTCACTTGCACGGAAATAGGTATTCGCGGCATGGACCGTAATTTCAACTTTATTACGATCCTTTTCGACGGAAAAGGCGACAAGTGCCTCCGCATCCTCCCGGAAAAAGCGCTCAAGCTTCATGACCTTTTTCTCGGCATAAGCATGGACGTTGGAGGGCAGGCTGACTTTTTTCTCGGTGAATTGGAATTTCATAAACAGTCGCTCCTTTCGTGTTTTGGGGTCTTTGCTGACTTCATTATAACACATCCCGTGCGGAGAATCAAGCCTCTTCCTTCGGCTGCGTCAAAAGCTGGTCCATGATGACCTTGTAGATGACTTCCGCTTTCTCGGAAAAGGCGTTTGCCAGACGGTACGCCTGTCGCTGCGTCGGCGCCATCAGTTCCATGCGCAAAAGATCGCTCACCTCGTCGTTGAGCGTCAGCAAAACGGAATAGTCGCCGCCCTCACGCGGCTTGACCGACGTTTTGACGAAACCGCTGCGACGCATGGCGCGGTTGAAGCGATCGACCGCCGCCTGCGCCCGCTGCATGACGGGATAGGCAATGGCGTCCTCGGTCACGGCGCACGCCTCGCGCCCCTTTTCGGTGATGAGGTAGCGCTTGCCCTCGATTTCCTCCAGATGCCCCGATTCGACCATGTCCGGCACGGCCTGCGCAAGATCAAAATAGCTCAGGCAGTCATCCTGAAACGCCAACTCGTAAATTTTTTGCAGATCGACCGGGTACATCACCCGCGCCATGATATATAAAATCAGTAATTTGACATCCAACATGTCGTGAATAAATCCGCGCTCCATCGTCGTACCTCTCTTATCGTTTCGGCGGTTTGCCGTTGTGTTCTGAAAATATTATAGCGTACCGCGCCGCGCTTGACAACTGTTTTTCACCCTTTCGGAAAAATTTGCATAGGCTGTCAGTGAAAGGATGTGGCGCAATGAAGGAGATCTGTCTGATCGGCGGCGACGCCCGAAGTTTCTGGGCGGCAAAGCATTTTGAAGCATGCGGCTGCGCCGTGCGAGCCGTGGACGTTCCGCAGCTTACAGGCGCAGAGCTGCCGGAAACGTTGGAATGCACCGTGCTTCCCTTTCCCTCGCTTCAGGGGGAGGCGGTGCGCGGCGCGGGCGCGATTCCGTTGGCGGCGGTCGCGGCGCGATTGGCGCCGGAAAGCACGGTGTTCGGCGGACTGTTCGGTGAAAAACGGGCGATGCTGGAAGCGCACGGCGCACGGGTCTTCGACTGCTACGGCACAGAGCCGCTGACGACCGCCAATGCCGTCCCCACCGCCGAAGGTGCGCTCGCGCTGGCGATGGCGCATTCCCCCATCACGCTGCACGGCGCGCGCTGTCTCGTCATCGGCTTCGGGCGGATCGGGAAAGTTCTGGCACAGAAGCTGCACGCGCTGTCTGCCCGCGTGACGGTCGGCGTGCGCAAGCCAGACGACCGCGCGCTCGCCGAGGCGTTTGGGCTTCGCGCCGACCGAACCGGGCAATATCTGCGCGGTCTGGACTATGATTTCGTGTTCAACACCGCGCCGGCGGAGGTCTTCACGCGCGCACAGCTTGCGCAGCTTCCGCCGGACTGCGTTCTCATCGAGCTGGCCTCCCGCCCGCACGGGATTTCGGAAGCAGAGTGCGCGGCGCTTGGGCTGTCTTATTTCTTCGCCCCCGGTCTGCCCGGAAAATGCGCCCCGAAAACCGCCGGCGCGCTCTATGCGCAGTGCATCCTCGATCGTTTGAAAAGGGAGGAGACCCCATGACAACCACCATCGGCTTCGCCTTTTGCGGCTCGTTCTGTACGCTGCGCGCGGCAATGGACGCCCTGCGGACGCTCTGCGGCCGCTATTCGGTCGTTCCGATTTTTTCCGAAACCGCATACCGCACCGACACCCGCTTCGGCAAGGCGTCCGACTTCGTCGCGGAGGCGGAAGCCCTCTGCGGCAGACCCGCGCTCCATACGCTCGACGCCGTCGAGCCGCTTGGCCCGCGGAAGCTGCTCGATCTGCTCGTCGTCGCCCCCTGCACGGGCAACACGCTCGGCAAGCTGGCAAACGGCATCGCGGATTCCGCCCCCACCTTTGCCTGCAAAGCACATCTGCGCAACGCTCGCCCGGTCGTTCTCGCCGTTTCGACGAACGACGGGCTTTCCGGCAGCGCGGAAAACCTCGGTCGTCTGCTCAACCGCCGTAATTTCTATTTTGTCCCGTTCGGGCAGGACAGTCCGGCGGGCAAGCCCTACAGTCTCGTCGCGGATTTTTCGCTCCTGCCGCTGTGCGTGGAAAGTGCCCTGCTGGGCGTGCAGACGCAGCCGCTGCTGAAAGCCTGACCTCTTGCAAAATGCGCCGCCGTCCGCTATAATAAGGGCAACGAAACGATTGGAGGCGCATATTATGCCACGGTTCAGCATTATCGTTCCCGTTTACAAGGTCGAGGCGTATCTGCCCAAGTGCATCGACTCCATTTTGGCGCAGCAGTGTCCGGACTTTGAGCTGCTGCTGGTCGACGACGGCTCGCCCGACGGCTGCGGCGCGATCTGCGACGAATATGCCGCGCGCGCGCCGGAAAAGATTCGGGTCTTTCATACGGAAAACGGCGGCGCAGGCGCTGCGCGAAACCACGGCATTGCCCACGCCACGGGCGACTATCTTCTGTTTGTCGACGGCGACGACTATCTCTCCGGTGACCTTTTAAGCGACCTCTCCGACGCAATGGCACGCACCGCCGCCGACCTCTACCTGTTCGGTGCTTTCGTCGAGCGCGACGGAGCGGTCGTCGGCGAGCTGCATGAGGCGATCGACTGCGACCGTCCCTACAGCGCGCAGGAAGCACCGCGCCTGTTTTTCGGCGTAATGGCGCCGTGGAACCGTGCCTATCGCAGAACGCTGTTTTCCGAGAACGACATTCTCTTTGACAGCCGCGTCTGGTACGAAGACATCCGTGTGGTGACGAAGATCAACGCCGTTGCACAGAGCGCGCTGCGTCTGCCCAAGGCGTATTATCACTATCTCCAGCGCGAGGGCAGCACCATGAACAACAAAACCGTCGCCCGCAACGCGGAGATCCTCGATGCGTTCGACAATATTCTCGCATGGTACGCCGCGCACGGCTATACCGAACGCTACCGCGACGAGATTTGCTTCCTCGCCGTGCAGCACATTCTTCTCGCCGCAACCGTCCGCGTGCTGAGGATCGACCGCAAGCATCCGCTCATCGCGCAGTTCCGCGCCTATATGGACAAACATTTTCCCGATTTTGCCCGCAACCCTTATCTTTCGGAGCTGGACGGGAACAAATCGCTCATCTACCGTCTGCTGCTGAAAAAGCGCTACCGCACCGTCCGGCTGATCTTCCGCGCCAAGGCGCTGCTGGGAAAATAATTTACTTGGCAAAATCGGAGAAAGCATTTATACTGAAAGCACAAGGGCGCTACCGGCAGCACCGCGAACAGCATATCATAAGTCGCGTAAAAAACAACAGCGTGTCAAAAAAGTCGTTCGGACGTTTTTGACACGCTGTTTTCAAGCTTGATTTCCGTTTATATCGACCAGCCCGCCATGTAGGCTTCCTGCTCCGGCGTCAGGCGGTCGATCTTCATGCCGCTCCCCTGCAATTTCAGCAGCGAAACGGCGTCATCGATCTCCTTGGGCACTTCATAAACCCGCGTTTCCAGCGTCCCCGCATGCTTGAGGAGATATTCCAGCGAAAGCGCATGGACGGAGAAGCTCGTGTCCATGATCTCGGCGGGGTGACCGTTGCCGGAGGCGAGGTTGACCAGCCGCCCCTCTGCCAGCAGGTTCAGGACGCGACCGTCGGGCAGCTCATAGCCCGTGATCTCGTTGCGGCGCGGGAAGACGCGCGTTGCCATCTTCTTCAGCTCCACGATGTTGACCTCGATGTCGAAATGTCCGGCGTTGGAGAGGAAGGCGTTGTCTTTCATGACCTCAAAATGACGGCGGGTGATGACGTCGCGGCAGCCGGTCGTGGTGATGAAAATGTCACCCAGCGGCGCAGCTTCGTCCATCGGCATCACGCGGCAGCCGTCCATCGACGCTTCGAGCGCCTTGATCGGGTCGATCTCGGTGACGATAACGTTCGCGCCCATGCCCTTTGCGCGCATGGCAACGCCGCGCCCGCAGTAGCCGTACCCCGCGACGACAACCGTTCTTCCCGCAACGAGGACGTTGGTCGTGTGCATGATCGCGTCCCAGACGGACTGCCCCGTGCCGTACTTGTTGTCGTAATAGTGCTTGCACTTGGCGTCATTGACGTTCATCATCGGGAACGGAAGCATGCCCGCCTTGGCGCGGGCGTGCAGACGGTGGACGCCCGTGGTCGTCTGTTCCGCGCCGCCGAGGATGCGGTCGCCGAGATGCGAATATTCTCCGCTGAGGAGGTCTAAAAGGTCGCCGCCGTCGTCAATAATCAGATCGGGGTGGCAGTCCAGCGCCTCAAGCAGCAGCTTTCGGTATTCCTCCGCCGGAACGCCGTGGATGGCATAGGTCTGCACGCCCATAGACGCCAGCCCCGCCGCAACATCGTCCTGCGTGGACAGCGGGTTGCAGCCCGTTGCATGAACCTCCGCGCCGCCGGCAGCCAGACAGAGTGCCAAAAATGCGGTTTTCGCCTCCATGTGGATGGAAAGCGTGATTTTCTTGCCGGCAAAGGGCTTTTCTTTTTCAAAGCGGTCGCGGATGGCGACCAGTGCGGGCATAAAATCCCGCACCCACTCGATCTTCATTCTGCCATAGGCGGCGAGTGCGGGGTCTTTGACATGGCTCATGCGTGTACCTCCGTTCAAATTCTGAGGTTCATCATACCACATCCCGGAAAAATTTTCAATACCGCAGCAAAATTCAAACTTTATTTATAGACTTTCCCCGCAAAATTCGCTACAATGAAAGCTGTGAAAAATTCCCGCAACGAAGGAGACAATTTATGGGCAAGCTACGGCGAAATTACAATCGCTTTGTCACACGCAACCGCAACAAGGGCATTCCGAACCTGATGCTCTGGATTTGCGCCGCCAACGCAGTCGTGTTTCTGTTGAATCAGTTCACCAACGGCACACTCGCCTCCGCGCTGTATTTTAACGCCGCGGCGATCATGCAGGGCGAGGTCTGGCGGCTGGTTACTTACATCTTCACCTTTGCCTGCGGCAGCTCGTTCCTGTTCAGCGCGCTGCTCGGCGCGGTCATCACGATCATGTTCTATTACTGGGTCGGCAAGGTGCTCGAAACGACGTGGGGCACACTCCGCTTCAACATCTTCTATTTTTCCGGCGTCCTTATCACCGATCTTGCGGGGCTGCTGCTGTATTGGTGCTTCGGGATTCCCGTTTCGCTCAGCGCGCACTTCCTGAACCTCTCCATGTTTCTCGCGATGGCGACGCTCGCGCCGGAGACGCGGGTCTATCTGTACGGTCTGATCCCGGTCAAGATGAAGTGGATGGCGTGGCTCGATCTGGGTCTGACGGTGTATCAGATTATCTCGTCACTGGTCTACTATTGGGCGTATCTTCCCTATTTCCCCACGACGATTTCCATCGGCTATGTGCTCTATGCGTTCTTCCCGCTGGTGGCGTTGCTGAATTACTTCCTGTTCTTCGGGCGTGGGATCAAGGCGCTGCTTCCGAACCGCATGCAGCGTTCGGGCGGCTTCCGTCAGCAAAGACGCCGCGCCGAGTTCCGCCGCAAGTCCGAGCCGCAGCCAAACCCCGACTGGGCGAAAAATTACCGCAGTGAGAGCGGCGCGCGTCCCTACCGTCACAAGTGTACCGTCTGCGGCCGCACCGACACCGACTGCCCCGATCTTGAATTCCGCTATTGCTCCAAGTGCAAGGGCTACTTCTGCTACTGCATCGACCACATCAACAACCATACGCACATCCAATAAATACAAATCGGCAATCGGAAGCCCCGATTGCCGATTTCATTTTGTCAACAGTCGCGGCACAATCGGAATTGTCGCCGGATTTTCCGGCACATTGTCTTGCAAAGTCACAAGCCGAGGACTGCGAAAAAACGCCGTCCGCCGCGCGGCCATCGCAGGTAAGCCCCCGCCCTACAAGTCGGTGCAATATTTGCGGCGCATATGCTCCCGTTATCACCCGCAGCCGGCAAAAAATCCGCCGTCCGGAAGCAGGGCGGCTTCCGGACGGCGATTTCCATTGCAATCAGCTATTGTTCATTACGACGCTTTCGACAACGTCGGCGACGTGCTCGCTTGCGTCGGCGCATTTTTCAAGATACATATAGACCTCGCGCCATGCGATGATGTCCGGCAGCTCCGCGCCGGACTCGTGCAGATCGTACATGCAGGAGATGAACAGGCGGTCGGCTTCCTCCTCGAGGGAGTTGATCTGAATGATGTGCTCACGCAGCTTCTTCGAATGCTTGAAATCCGCGAATTCGCGCAGCAGAGTCTGCACCTCTTCATAGCAGCGGATGACGACGCGAACCAGCTCCAGCGCATCGGGGCGAATGGCACGGACGCGGTTGAAATAAATGCGAATAAGGACGTCTTCGAGGCGGTCGGTCATCTCGTCGATGTTCTGACTCAGGCGGAGAATGTCGTCCCGCTCGATGGGCGTGATGAATGCCTTGACCAGCACGTCGAGCAGCTTGTGCTTCTTGGCATCGGCTGCGTGCTCAATCTCGTGCATTTCGTCCAGCTTGGTTCGGACGGTATTCGGGTCGAAATCGAGCATGATCTTTTCCAACAGGTGTGCCGCTTGGCAGGCGCAGTCCGCGCAGTCAATGAAATTCTGAAAATAGAAGGCATCTTGTTTTTTTGACATTGTTATTTCCTCGTTTCGTTCCGAAATTAAAAAATCGCAAGAAACAGCTTCGCCATGACAAAGCTGATCAGCCCGCAGCCGGGGAAAGTGAAGACCCATGTGAGCACCATGTCCTTGACGACGCCGAAGTTGATCGCAGACAGGCGGCGCACCGCACCGACGCCCATGATTGCGGTCGTTTTGGTGTGCGTCGTCGAGACGGGAATGCCGAACAGACTGGACAGCAGCAGACAGAACGCCGCAGCGAGGTCTGCCGAGAATCCCTGAAACTTTTCGAGCTTCACCATGTCCATGCCGACGGATTTGATGATCTTTTCGCCGCCGACGCTCGTGCCGACCGCCATGACCGCGCTGCAAAGCAGCATCAGCCAGACGGGAATCGCGATTCCCTGCACGCTGCCCTGCCCGTTGGAAAAGGCAAGTCCGAGGAAGAGGACGCCGATGAATTTCTGACCGTCCTGCGCGCCGTGCATGAAGCTCATGGCAGCCGCACCGAAGACCTGCGCCCCACGGAAAAAGGAATTCGTCTTTCTGCGATCCATGCGGGCGCAAACGATGCTGACCAGCTTGCAGACCGACCAGCCGGCGAAGAAGCCGAGCGCCAGACTGAGCACCAAGCCGTAAAGCACCTTGACCCATTCCGCGCCGTTGATGCCGCTGACGCCGTTGTGGATGGCGATGGCGGCGCCGGACAGACCGGCGATCAGGCTGTGACTTTCACTCGTGGGGATGCCGAAATAGGAGGCAGCCACGCTGTAGACCACGATGGAAAACAGCGCCGCGCACAAGGCGATCGTCGCTTCCTGCGTGTTGCCACCGAAGTCGACCATGTTGCTGATCGTGCTGGCGACGGAGCTGTTGATCTTGGTCATGACGAACACGCCGAGAAAGTTGAAAACCGCGCTCATGAGAATCGCACCGCGCACGCTCATGCAGCGTGTCGTGATGCAGGTGGCGATCGCGTTGGGAGCATCCGTCCAGCCGTTGACGAAGATGACGCCCAGCGTTAAGAGAACTGTGACGAGCAGAACGGGGCTTTCGAGCATCCCGTTCAGGAAAGCGGAAAATGAAACGTCCATAGGCATTCCTCAAATTGTATAGAATAGAAAAGGCAGAGCTTCGTGAAGCTCTGCCTTTGTACTCGAAACAGATCGGCTGCGTCCGTTTCACATACAAAAATTGCGAACAATGCAGGGCGGTCACCCCCGTTGACAGACTTCACCGTAATTCAAACCACCAATCAATATATCAAAGCTTTCCCGGGAAGTCAACTGATAATTCTGCCGTTTTTGCGTATTTTTCCGCGCGCTTTCCGTCATTTCGACGGTACGCGTCCACAGCCGCGTTATGCGCCTAACCGACTGATTCCACGGGGTTTGCAAATGGCACATTTCCCGCAAGCGCCGTCATGCCGAACATCGGGAGATACGCCTATCGATTTTGCTGCACACCCAAAGCTCCCCTTGTCAGGGGCGCCGGCAGGTGCATTGTCCTGCGCCCTGCGCCGCAGCGCAAATTACAATCCGTCGGCGCAGCCGACACCACCACTATTCACTTTTCACTGTTCACTCGCCATGCGGCAGATGCATTATTCTGCGGGGGCGGCAGTCGGTTAGGTCGCGCCGCCGTCGAGGAGTGCGCTCATGTCGAACATCGGAAGCATGCCGTTTTCTCCCGTCATGAATGTCGGAAGCTCGCCGTTCCAGTGCTCGGCGTAGGTATAGGCGATCAGGGCGTCTGTCAGGGACTCGGCGATCTTGCGGTTCGCCTCCGCCTCCGCCTCGGCGCGGGTCTTCAGCTCATAGGCGTCGGCGTCCGCTTCGACCTTTTTGATCTCGGCGGCGGCGTTCGCTTCGATGACCTTCTGCTCGGCTTCCGTCTCGGCGCGGAGCTTGTTCTGCTCGGCGACCTGCTTTGCCTCGACCGCGTCGGTAAAGGCGTCGGTGAAGTCCATGTTCTCGATGGACGTGCCGACCAGCTCGATGTTATAGGCGCGCAGCTTTTCCTCCAGAACCGTCTCGATCTCCGATGCCATCTTGCTGCGGCTGGAAACGAGCGCTTCGGCGCTGTACTGCGCGGCGACGATCTTGACGGACTCGGTGATGCACGGAGCGATGACGGTGTCATAATAGCCCGTGCCGATCGTCTTATAGATCGTCATGGCGTCCTGCTTGCTGATCTGATAGTTGACGGTGTAGGTCATGGAGACTTCCTGAATGTCGGACGAGAAGCACTTCATCTCCTGCGTGCTTTTCTGCACACGGTTGTCCATCTTGATGATCTCCTGCCACGGGAGCTTGAAGTGGATGCCCGCCTCGAGCGTATAGTCCTCGACGCTGCCGAACGTCGTGACGACGCCGGTGTGACCGGTCGGAACCGAGGTGTAGCACGAGGCGAGAATCAAAAGCACGCCCACGACGGACAGAAGCTGCTTGGCGTTGAGCTTCCAGCGCAGGGATTCGCCGCGGACGAATCCCAACGCGATAAACAGGGCAACTGTTGCGATCAGACCGATAAAAAAGATTGCCATTTGAAATTCCTCCGTTATTATTTTTTCTGATTTTCCGGCCACCTTGCCGCCGCGTCTGCCATGCCGGTGTTGACGCTCTGCTGTGGCTTTTGCTGCTGCATGTATTTTGCGACGTCCCGCCCGACGGAGGGCTTTCCCACCGAAACCGGAGATTTTGCCATCAGTCGATCACCCGAACGGTCGTGATGACAGGCTGATCTGCCGCGCCGAGGATGTAGTTGCTGTCCCGCTCGACCTGCAAGGCATAGGCGCAGACGGCGTCGACGACGTCCATGCCGTCCATGACATAGCCGAAGCAGGCGTACTGCCCGTCGAGGAAGGTCGCGTCGGCGTCGCAGATGAAGAACTGCGAGCTTGCGCTGTCATAGGCGCTCGAACGCGCCATTGAGATCGCGCCGCGCGTGTGAGAAAGCGGATTTTGCACGCCGTTGGCGGTGAATTCGCCCTTGATCGTCTTGTCCGCACCGCCCGTACCCGTGCCCAGTGGGTCGCCGCCCTGCATCATGAAGCCCTGCTGGATGCGGTGGAAGGTCAAGCCGTCATAGAAGCCCTCGTTTGCCAGCTTCATGAAATTTTCGACCGTGACAGGCGCGGCGTCGGCGTCCAGCTCGACGGAAATCGTGCCGAAATCACGAAGTTCGATCTCAACATGATGCTTTCCTGCCGTCTGACCGGCATTGGTCTGCGGCACATCGTCTCCGCCGAGGAAGATGATCCCGAGAATCACCGCCGCAATTACGCACACCGCCGCGATCAGCGTCGGCACGAGCAGACGGCGGTTTTTGCGGAAAAAGCTCGTTTTCTGCCGTTGGCAGTAGGTGCATTGCCGGGATTTTCCAATCGGTCGGCCGCAATTCGGACATTTCATAATCAGTTACTCCG